>JAGWRJ010000101.1 GCA_028869725.1 Alphaproteobacteria bacterium
CCTCGACATCGATTTTGATGGCGGTGACTTTCAAATCATGGTCTGCGACATAGTGGTCAATCGTTTCGACCTCCACCTCGACCGTGGGCTCTGACGGCGATGTCTCCGTCTCAACGAGATGGGAAAGATCTGCATCAGACGCAACGGACAATCGCATCCTGCCGCGTTTGGATCTGACCGCCTTGCGCTCGATCCGTGCATGTTGGAGCTGGTTCAGGTTGTTCTGCAAGACCGTCAGGCAACGGGATCAGGTTCAAATGCGCGACCGTCATGAACAAGGGGCGCCATGTACTTGGAATAGTAGCCCGTATGAGCGCCTACATCGATGAAGTCTACGTCCTGGTCGAGAAACGGGAAGGGACCTCTTCGGCCCCCCAGTCCGTCGCGTAGTTTGTGACATAGATCTCCGACGCGTGGGAATCCTACCATGGCAAGATCATTGTTAGGCCGGTAGGTAGGGTAATGACATTGTCCCGCCTCAGAACTCGCTTTGTAAATTGCCTGAGAAAAGTGCGTCATAAAACTTATCGGTGCCTACTTGTCGCGCATGTTCAATGTTCATAGTTGTGGCTCCCATAGTCATTGAAGTAAGTGGGTGTGCCTATCAGCGCGTGCAAATTCTTTGACCGATTGCGTAAGGGCATTGTATTCTTTTTATCGAAGGAGCGTTCGCGGCATTCGTCGCGAAATGTTAGCGGCAACCGTCGTACCGATTTGTTGGCTTTGTACCCCCCCGGTGAATGACCATAAAGCGAAGCATATCTCCAGATTACGCTTTGCGCGGTCAGCGCCTGACCGGCCAGGCCATCGCGGCACAGACCGGGGTCTCGCTCGTCACTGTCAGCCGCGTTCTCAACCGGCTTGTCCTCAACAGGCGACAGCGCTAATGCGACCTTTTCGGGGAAGCGTGTGGGGTACTTCATGTACAACTGACCCAGGATCGACATGAGCTCCCACCGCATGGTTCCAATGCAACGGGTCGCGGTTAACACGGCACAGGCCCTAGTATTTCGAGCAGATAGCTTGGGTTCCAGGCGGCGCGCTCTGGCCGGTGCTTGATGGATCGCTTGTCGACGGGCTGGCGGAGCAGGTTGAGGGCGAAGTGCCGGAAGACGGCCATGTTTTTGGCTCCGTGCCCTTTACGCAAGCGGGACAGATCTTCGCGGAATGCGACGTCGAGGATCGAGTTGAAAACGTTCTCAATACCCCAGTGGCCTCGAGTAGCCTCTGCAAACTCAGTGGCGCTGAGCGCGCGCGAAGAGATGTAGGAGCGCTGTTCAGTCTCTACCTTGCCGCCACGCTCGATGTGACTTTCAACCATCGCGATCGTGGTCAACTGGGCAAAGCGGGGAGCACCCGGATAGGAACGTTGAGCCCCATACCGGGCGACGTTTTGGGATACCTTATAGGTGCGGATCTCAAGGTGTCCGTGGTCTTTGTCGATGGTCTGAATCTGCTCGATCTCGCCTGCTGGCGCAGTTTCAAAATAGCTCCTGATCTCGCCATGCAGGGTTGGTCGGCTGGTCATCCTTAACCGCTAGCAGGTAGTCGACCTTGGCCTCGGGGATCGATTGGGCGATGATGGGATTGCAGCCCATGGCGTCGATCGAGACCAGCGCCCCGGCCAGATCCAGACGCTCCGCCAGGGCGGAGATGGCAGCGATTTTGTTCGGTTTTTCCTCGGTTTCCTCCTGTCCCAATACCAGTCGGCTGGTGGTGGCGAAGGCCAAAACCAGATGCAGCGCTTTGTGGCCGGTTTTACGATCATGGCTGTGGCGCGAGGTCTTCCCGTCGATTGCACCAGATGGAGCTTGTCCGGCCAGCCCTGGGTAACCCATGACGAAAAACGCGCCATGAACAGCTCGAGATTAACCCGGTTCATGACCGTACGCAGCCAGTCGGCGCAGAGAATGCCAAAGTGGAACTCTGAAAAGCCCTGCAGAAACGACAAATGGGCCTCACCCCAATCGCCAATATCGCCATAGTCGTCACAGTTGGCGATCGTCGCGCAAACAACCGGAAACAGAACCTCGCGCAACGGGTAAGCGGCTTTCCAGGGTTGCCGTGCATCCTCGATCCTCGAAAACTGGTCGAGCAGAACGCGTAGCCGCGGCTTGGCTGCAAAGTCTGACACCTCTTCCATCGAACCCTCCCGAATCGGCAGGACCTCACAGAATCAGCCCAGCCCCCTCCGCCAGAACCGTTGCTTCTCCGTCAATCATAAAAAGCCGCTAACCCAACTTAGCCACCCTGCGCATGGTTCCGGTGGGTATTGCGTGGGGTAATCTAGTCTGTGTATCCTTTCTTGCACATAAGGCTGACCCGGCAATCAAATGACATCTTCCGACTGCGCGCCCCCTACCTCGGACAGCGAACAGGCGCGGGAGCGGCACAGGACGATTGAAGAATGGCCTCAAGACCGTTTCGGTGTTCCCCTATCGATCTATCGGGTAGCTCTGTGGCGTGCGCGCACTCTTGTGGGCGTGTTTCTGCTCGCCGGACTGTTGGCCGGGATCGCCGTCCATTCTGTTCTAGGGCGCAGCTATGTAGCTGAGGCAACGATCAGCCCCATCTCCCGGGGGGGGGCCTCAGTTGGAGGTGCGCTCGGGCTCCTGTCCGCCGCGTCGGGCGGTGCCTACGGCGCTAATTCAGACAGCGAATTCGAGGAATATACGGCGGTCCTGCAATCGGAGCGATTAGCACAGGAACTAGAGCGGCAGCACGGGGTCTTAAGGATCATTTTTTCGAAGCAGTGGGATAAGGCCAGCCACAGCTGGCGTAAGCCGAATTCGCTGGTCGGCACAATAAAGGAAAGCCTCGGAATCACTTGGTCGCCGCCTGATTCGCTGGCGCTCGCCAAATGGCTTAGCAAGAATTTGAATATGAGTCCGCATGCGACACCGGACGGCGGCCTCAGTGTCCTCCGAAGTCAGATACTCAACGTGTCTCTGCGTTTTCGCTCTCGGCAGGAGGCGGTCATGCTTCTGCGGTACATTCTCGTTGGCGCTGACGATATCGTGAGGCAGAATCAGGCGGCCAACGTGGAAAATCGTATCGCCTATCTGCAAAGAAATATTAAGTCAACGACCGACATCAATCTGGCGGATACTCTGCGAAAGCTGCTCCTAGATCAGGAGGGCACCTTAATGTCGTTGAAAGCGGACAGGTTCTATTCCGTCGCAATCATCGATCCACCACACGCCCCTCATACTCCCGTTGGCATATCTCTGACTAAGATACTCGTGCTGAGTTTGGGGCTCAGCCTTTTTTGTGCAGCAGCCCTGGTACTCTTAGTTCTGCGCCGACGCTTCGATCTGGCCTATGGCACAAACTTTGATCCCTTGGCAGAACCATTCCCAAACCCGATCCTGGCGTGCGCCAACGTACTTCGCAGAAGCTATGCGCCATTCAGCAGGAGCAGAAAGCATGATAATTCATAGCCATCTGAAATCCAGCATCCTACCAAGTCCAGCGGTGAAGTGCGGTCGGTGAGTGCCGTCGTGGGTTCAGATCGGGTTGCGGCCGCGTCAACCCCGTCCTGGGAGGGGGGGGCTTTGCCCGCCCGCGATCTCACCCGATACCTTCCGGCCGCGTATCTGACGTCGGTTTGGGTAGCCGCCAAGTATGGGATATCTGCGGCTGGCTACACCGATATTCCATTTTATCTTTTATTCGTAGCGGTGATGTTCTTCTACATACCGCGGAAATGCGTGTTCTACAGCATCAGGCTAGCGCTTGTACTTGTGGCCTATGAAGGCTTGAAATACCTGCAGCCGGGCTTCCAACCTGCTACAGCAAAAGCTGCGGCCGGAATTGCCGCCTTCTCTCTCATCATTGCTGTCACATACGGCGCACTGGAGATGCTTCGCGACTATTCCAACAGGGAACTCGCCCGATGGCTCCGTTCGGTGCTCTGGCTTGTGCTTCTTGGAATCTTTTTCGATTACTTCCTGTACCTGATCGGGGCAGGGATAGACGTCGAGTACACCAGCTATTTCGTACGGTCGCTGCCGAGGTTCGCAGGTTTGTTTACCGAGCCTTCGATCCTTGCGGTCGCAATGTCGCCGTTTATCTTCATGTGCATCTACGACTACAAGTTTTTCGTGGAGCACGTCGGAGTTGGGGCCGTTGTCTTGCTCGTTCTGATCGGCCTGCTTTGCCCCTCAGCCACATTTGTGGCTGTATGTATTCTCGCTGGCGGCGCCACTGTCTTGGCGCGAATCGGACGAGGCAAGGTGCTGAGTGGCTTGGTGGTGGTTGGTGGCGTGGCAGTGTTGATGTATGTGATGCTCTCGGTCCCCGTTTTGGCCTCCCGCGTGTACGGTGTACTCTACGCCGAGGACGCAGCAAATCTAGCTTCGCAGAACGCTTCGAGCCTTGCCTTTCTAAAAGGCTTCAATATGGCGAGTTATGCAGCGGTCCATCTCCCGTTAGGTGTTTCGTTTCAGGATATGGAAGTGTTGGCGCCTCACTCGCCGGTTTCCCTGATTTCCGACGCTTGGTTTTATCACAACTCGACGGATGGATCGTCGCTTCTGTTCAAGGGCGTGTCTGAAATGGGGCTCCTGTTTGAGCTCTTTGCTGGGGCAGGGATTATTCTAGTAATTCGAAGGATGGCGTTGCGTGCGTACAGGACGCTCTTCGAATTTCTAATCTTGGCGTTTCAGTTTTGTATATATGCCTACTTCATACGTGGTGCTTCCTACTTTGTAGGGGCCGAGCCAATCGGGCTTGCTGCGTTGATTTTTGGGCTAATATTTGATCCGACCTTCGGACGCTGGTGGCCAAAGATTGACCCGATGCCGGACAGACCGGGGCGTTTCGGAAGATACGTCCCATCTCCTGAAGGGAAACGAAATCGTTGATGGCGCCAACGGCTCTGTGGTTTTTCCTGAGCAAAAACCGGCTGCCTATCACCAGCGCAAAGCTCCGGTTTGAATAAATCCCGACAGGGCTATGGCAGGTCGCCAGAGAAAGAAACAAACTAAAAGATCTCCCAACCTAGACCTTATGTTCGCCGGCGAGGAGTTGGGGTGCTCGCCCTGCGGCATGTACCTTTCGAGGGTTGCGCTGGTCTGGCCGGCGCCGAGCCTCATGTGTGGACGGCCGCCGCTTGGCAAGATGTTTTTGGTCAGATGGCGATCTTGGTCGGGTGCGGTCATGTGTCCGGCCTTTGATGCAGTCGATTTGACGGCTGGCCCTGATGAAGTCCGCGGAACCGGTTCCCATTCATACATTCGCGTTCTGAAGACGCGAAAGGCTAACGGCGGGTTTACCAGCTCCCGGTCTCGACCGTTTCGTCATCAATACCTCAGCACCTTACCAATCCTTTATAATCAGTTTCCCGGCACAGCCTATGCAGCAATCTGCGGTCGGAATTGTTCCTGCTTGGTCATCAAAGCCCACGCAATCCGAGCCATTTTGGCCAGAGCTACGGCGGTGATTCTAAAAGGTTTGCGGTCGAGCAGCGATGACGCCCAACTTGTGCTCGGATGGCACGCTCTCGCGTGCATAATGTAGGACCGCGTGAGCTCCCAAGACAAGCAAGCTCCGGATGTACCGGTCACCCTTCTTGCTGATGTGCCCGAGCTGTTCTTTACCGCCGCTTGAGTTCTGTCGTGGTGCCAATCCTATCCAGGCAGCCAACTCGCGGCCGGAACGGAATACGCTGACATCTGCGACTTTAGCCGCGATGGCGCTTGCAGTGATGGGCCCCACGCCGGGGATCGATTCGAGCCGCTTGCTCTGCTCGTTCGAGCGGTGCCAGATGACGATTTTACGCTCGATCATGAGGATATGGTCATGAATACCCGCGAGCTGTTCGCCTACAGAAACCATGGCCTCACGTGCCAGCGTCGGCAGCAGGTCACCCTCCTTTCCTTTTAATAGTGTCAGTAAAGTTGATAGTCCGATTCGGCCCTTGGCGGTGATGATCCCAAACTCTGCTAAGTGGGCACGCAAGGCGTTTATGAGCATCGTCCGTTAGCGCATCATAGGTTCGCGCGTTCGGTGTAGCACCAATACACTCTGCTGGTCTTCACTCTTTACTGGAACAAATCGCATGGTTGGGCGGGCAACTGCTTCACAGATCGCCTCCACGTCAGCGGCGTCATTTTTTGTTGCTTCACCTAGGGTTTGACATAGCTCGGTGGAATTGGCTTCACCGCGTGGCCAAAGGCCGTTATCTGTCGCGCGCAATGATGGGCGGTTGCACAGGCTTCAATTCCCACCAGGCAAGGCTCTAGCCCCTCAAAGAACCACAGTAGCTGGGCTCGGCGGAGCTTACGGCGGATCACGACAGTACCGGATTTATCAATGCCATGGACTTGGAAAACGTGCTTGGCGATATCCAATCCGATTGTGCAAATCTGGTTCATCGAACGTCTCCTCAAGTAGTTCCTGCGACATCCACATACTGGCATGCGAACCTGGGAGCGGTGGCCGTCCACACCATCATACATGGAGGGCGAGCCACATGAAGTCTAACATCCTTTTTGTCGGTTTAGATGTGCACAAAGCCACGCTTGTTGCAGCCGTAGCGGAGCGGCCGCGGGGCGGAGAAGTCCGCCAGATCGAGACGATCCCAAATCGCGCTGATCAGGTGAACAAGCTGGTCGAGAAGCTAGGCCGGGACAGCAAGGAACTGCGCTTCTGCTATGAAGCGGGCCCCTATGGCTATGGGCTTTATCGTCAGCTCACAGAGATGGGCCATGACTGTATTGTGGTAGCCCCTTCTCTGATGCCGATGAAAGCAGGCGACCGGGTCAAGACTGACCGGCGGGACGCGGTGATGTTGGCCAGACTGCACCGTGCGGGTGAACTGACGGCGGTGTGGGTTCCGGATGCGGCCCATGAAGCAATGCGCGATCTGGTGCGGGCGCGTGCCACTGCAGCGCACGTGCGCGGCAAGGCCTGTCAGCATTTGCAGGGCTGTCTGCTGCGGCAAGAAGGGGTGGTCTCTGGCTTGGCGGCGCTGGCTAACGACGATCATCTTTGACCACCCTGCGCAGCAGATTGTGCTGCAGGATTACATCCACGCGGTCAGTGACGCGGAGGCTCGGATCTCACGCTTGACACAGCAGATCGAGGAGATGATGGTGCAATGGTTCATGGCACCTGTGGTAAAAGCCGTGCAGGCTATGCGCGGTATAGTCCTTGTCGGCGCGATTACCTTGGTCTCTGAGGGTTGATGGCTTATCTCGGGCTTGTTCCCTCAGAGCACCCCAGCGGTGCCTCGGGCCGCCGTGGTGGCATCAACAAGGCCGGCAGCAGCCTGGCTCGCTGGGCTTTAATCGAAGGTGCCTGGACCTAGCGCATGCCGGCCCGTACTCAGTCGCAAACTTCATGACCGCAACCAAGATCTGCCCGCTGCCGTGCGCGATATTGCCTGGAAAACGCAAGTCCGCCTGTGTGCCCGCTACCGGAGGCTCATGGCAGGAGGAAAGCCTAAAGTCGTCGTCACCTCCGCCATTGCCAACGAAATGGCTGGCTTCGCGTGGGCGATTGCCCGTCAGATGGAGGTCAAACCCGCGGCCTGAACGCCCGGCCAATCATCTCGGTGCCCATGCCAGGAGCCGGAGCGCGGTTGGAGAATCCTCGAGCCTGCTATGAGCCGGCTTCGCCGACGCTTGCGACTAGACAGAGGCGGCTCCGGGACCAAACTACGGTCATGTGGTAACCAACCCGCGTATGAGAGCTTGCTCAACCGTCGTCTTCAGTCCCCGCCTCCTGCCTTGCGCACGGTATAAAGTCAGTGTCTGGGTTCAACCAGGACCATGACGCGCACAAATTACTGTTGACTGCGAACCAAAGAGCGGGCTGCCGAAAAAGTCGCTCGCGATAACGAACAAATCATGATTCTGTAGGCGCGCAGCGATGGGGTTTTGCTAATGCGCGGTGAAGACAGACGTTCGGGAGAGCTGTTTTCACATGTGGATATGGAATGACCTGCCTCCCGAAAATTGGACCGCTTTGAGCTGGAAATTTCTAGTTTACGATGCCTTGCCGGGCCGAGGGATTTTCCATGAAGCGGTCAAAGTTCACGGACGGCCAGAAGGCCTTCATTCTAAAGCAGGCGGAGGAAGACACGCCGATAGCGGAGGTGTGCCGCAAGGCCGGTATCAGCGA
>JAGWRJ010000102.1 GCA_028869725.1 Alphaproteobacteria bacterium
CTCGCCGCCTATATTCAGTCCGACAATGTCAAGCGCGTGCATCGCCTCGCCGAGCGTCTGAAGGCCGGCGGCGTCTATGTCAACGGCGCCGCGCAGATTCACCCCTACACGCCCTTCGGCGGTCTTGGTGTTAGCGGCTTCGGCAAAGAAGGCGGGCGCGCTGGCATTGACGAATTCCTGCGCTACAAGACCGTCACCATCGCCTGAGGCAAGCATCATGAAAGAATTCCAGGGCAAGACCGCGATCGTAACCGGCGCGGCGCAAGGTATGGGTCGCGAATATGTGCGCCTACTCGCGGAAGCCGGTGCCAATGTCGTGATGGCGGACATCAACGCAGATGTCGCGCGAAAATCCGCCAACGAGATTGGGGCTCACGACCAGCTTCTCGTCGTCAAGACCGATGTTGGGTCCATCGATGCCTGCAATGCCTGCGCAAGGGCAGCCACTGAACGCTTCGGTGGCATCGACTATCTGGTCAACAACGCCGGCATCCTCAGCGCCGCGGCCCACCGCTCCCTGATTGCCGTCGAGGCCGAAACCTATCTCAAAATCATCAACATTATGACCCATGGCATGTTGTGGATGGCACGCGCAGTGTTTCCCTCGATGAAGGCACGCGGCGGTGGCGCCATCGTTAACGTCTCCTCCATCGGCGCCTATCAGGCCGCGGGGCTCTATTCCATGGCCAAACTCGGCGTCAACGGCCTGACCATCAATCTCGCGCATGAACTCGCCGAGCATAATATTCGCGTCAATGCGGTGGCGCCCGGCACCGTCGCCACCGAGGGGATGCAACCGCTGATGAGCGTCGAGCAGATGGCGCAATGGGGGCGTATGGGCGGACGGCCGACCGACCGTGTGGCCGGTCCCGAAGAGATCGCGCGCGTCGGCCTCTTCCTGCTCTCCGATGCCGCGAGCTATGTGCGCGGGCAGATCATCGCCGTCGACGACGGTCAGCAGATCCGCATCTGATCCCGCTCGCAGGGCAAGTGCGCCAGAACGATCCCCGGATCGACGCAGATTTGATACTTTGTGGTCTTTGTGGCTGCCGAGCCGTGACAATGCTATCGTATATGTTGCGTTCCTACCCGGAGAAACCGTCATGAGCCGCTTTGTCTTCAGC
The DNA here is from genome assembly GCA_028869725.1 of Alphaproteobacteria bacterium. Lineage (GTDB taxonomy): Bacteria > Pseudomonadota > Alphaproteobacteria > Micropepsales > Micropepsaceae > Rhizomicrobium. The sequence goes on from JAGWRJ010000102.1 coordinate 1,125, forward strand.
GCCGACGGCCACGTTGTCGAGCCGCCTGATCTCTTTCTGGAGGGATTACCCGCCTCGATGAAGCCGCTCGCGATACACAGCGAGAAACGCGAGGATTATCTATGCACTGTCAGCGGCGACAAGGTGATCTTCCGCCTGCGGCTTCGCCCGGGCGGAAACAGCGAAGCCACCAGCATGCGCGGCGACGCCGCCCCAGCCCGCAAGGCCATTGGCAGCAATAACATTGCCGGCCGGCTCAAGGACATGGAGGACGAAGGCATCAGCGCCGAAATCGTCTTCCCGAGCCTCGGCCTGTGGACCTATGCGCTCGAGAACCCCGACGTCGAGCAGGCGACGACGGAGGTCTACAACAACTGGAACGACAGCTTCTTCAGCGGCCATACTGATACCTTCGTGCGCTGCGGCATTCTTCCAGTGCGCGATCTCTCCAACACGGTCTACGAATTGAAACGGATTGCGGCCAAGGGGTTCACCGCGGCGATGCTGCCTTCGATCACCATGAAGGGCATTCCCGCCTACAATGATCCAGCCTGGGATCCCATCTTCCACGCGGCCGGTGAACTCGGCGTCGCCTTCGTGCTGCACACTGGCACCGGCGCTGAGAACGTCGTCGTCGAGCGCGGTCCCGGTGCCGCTGTGATGAACTACACCCGACAGATGTGCGACGGCCAGAACGCCATCATGGCGCTAGTCGCTGGTGGCGTGCTCGACCGTAATCCGAAGGCACGCGTCGCCGTCATCGAATCCGGCGCAAGCTGGCTTGCGGCCCTGGCCGAGCGGATGGACGAAGTCTATCTTGCCCACGCCGTGTTCGTACGGCCGAAGCTCAGCAAGATGCCGAGCGAGATCATCCGCGCGCAGGTGAAATGCTCATTTCAATATGATCGGGCGTGCATCATCGCCCGCTCGGTCACCGGGCATGAGGCGCTGATGTGGGGTTCGGACTATCCACATGCCGAAGGTACCTTCCCTCACACCCCAACAGTACTTGCCAAGCTGTTTGACGGCATCGACATCAGCGAGCGCCAAAAGGCAGACATCCTCGGCGGTAATGCCGCGCGGCTGTTCCGCCTTAACCGCCCGGAATTTGCAGCCCCCGCCTGAACCGCCAAGCCTGTCTGGGGTATGCGGCATTGCAATACAACTTCTACCGGCCGTAATTGCACTGCACGTGCGGTCGCATCCCTGAACTCTCTGGCATTTGAGCGAATCTCCACGTGACGCTGTGGTGTTACACGGACACGGGGGCTGCGTAGTTTCCATTTTCGGGCGTGAACGCGGATCGAGCCGTCCGATCTCGTTTCAGGTTACGGACGAAAGCCAGCGGTGCTCAACCAGGCCCGCCACAACGCGGCAAAGCCTTTAGTCGCCGTGTGCGTTGCGCTCCGACGGAGGGTCCTCGCGAGAATAGACGGCAGGCACCTTGACGAAGATCAAACAGGGTACCTAGTTTAGAACGATCGTGCTGGAGAACCTCCCGATGACCACGAGCACGCCCACCAACGCGCCCACTCCGGACTTCGTCGAACCGGCCGTCCGCCTGGTCGTGCGCCGGTTGCGTGCTGAGATCCTGGCCCAGCCAGAGGGCGCCTCCCTGGGCGCCGAGCAGGAGCTGTTGCAGCGCCTGGGCGTCAGCCGTCCAACCTTGCGCCAGGCCGCGCGCGTGCTCGAGTACCAGCAGCTCTTGGTGGTACGCACTGGAGTCCGCGGCGGCTACTACGTGCGTCGACCTAACATCGAATCCGTGGCCTCAGCCGCCGCGCTCTATCTGCGTTTGCGCGGAACCTGCTTCGATGATCTGCTGGCAACCTCCTTTACCCTCTCAACCGAAGCCTACCGACTGGCCGCGACGTCGAAGCGCGACCGCGAGGCACTCAAACGCGTGCTCGAACGCATGCGCCAGGATGGCGACGCGCAGAGTGATGCGAGCGGCGAGGTGATGTCACACAACGAGCAGGAGATGCTTGATGCCGTGCTGGCGCTGGCGGCGAGCCCGCCGCTCGAGCTTTTCCTGCGCACGCTGTACGCATTCGGACTCAACGAGATCAGCATACGCGCATTCCAGGGCCATCCAAGGCGCATACGGGAATGGCGCAAATCATCTTTGGCACTTGGCGAGTCGATCCTGTCTGGCGATGCCGAGGGGGTCATTGCCATTGCCACGCGTCGCAGTCGGCAGATCCGCGGCTGGGTTTCGGAGGAACCAAAGCCGGCGGACACACTGCCAAAATTCCTCGAGGAGGCGATCTGACTTCAGCCGGCCAGAGCAGCGCGGATCAAGTCTTCGGAATTCGCCAGCATGTCAACATAAGTGGGTGACCAACCGAATTCGCGGCGCGTTCGCGGGCTGCGCGAACGACTCGATACACTCATGACCACGAGTGCGGCGAACTTGCCCCACAACTCGATCGCCTCGTCCATGGTGATGCTGCGTGTCTGGCAACCGTGGAGGCGGGCAACCGTTTCTGCAATCCAGCGGTTGGCCACTTCGCCCGCTACCGCATGATAGACGGCACCTCTCTGCCCTTCCTCGACAACCGCCCGAAAGACTTCACCCAAATCCTCGGCGTGCACATGACTGTACAGATTGAGTCCGCGACCGATATAGCAGGCCGATCCCGTCTGCCGAACGGATTGCACGATCGCTCTAACCAGCGGCGTCAGCTTCTCGTGCGACCACACCGCTGGCGGCCGCACGACCATCCCGCGGATGCCGGTTGCCGCCCGCACTCGGCTTTCCAATTCATGGCGGCCGGTCAATTGCTTCAGCGGCGTGAAGGTGTCGTCTTCCCCAAAGTTATCTTCGCTCCACTCTCCGCCTGTGCGCTGCCCCAGAACGCCAGTGCCGGAGGTAAAGACGAAGGTCTTGCCCGTTCCGGAAATTTCGAAAAGAAGCCGGTCGACTATCTTCGTTTCGAGCTCACCAAGGGACGGGGCAAAGATTGTGGCGTCGGCCGTCAGTGTGCCGCGCAAGAGGGCGGCGCTGTCTTCGGCATCGCCGGCAAGGGGTATGATGTCCCACTTGCGCAAGTTCGCCTCAGCCTCTGTGCTGCGCGCCAGGCCCACGACCTCATGGCCAGCCTTACGGATACAGCGCGCGGCGGCCGACCCGATCAAGCCCGTCGCACCGATGACAAATACCTTCATGGCCTACCTCTCCCTACCTTGCGGAGCCGAAGCTAAGACCTTCCTGAAGAGTCCAGCGTCCATCGCGACCACGGACCCAGCCGCTTGCTGCCGACGTGCCGCCATCGATCGGCAGTGTAACACCACTGATATAATCGCTGGCCTGGGAGCACAGGAATAGTGCCGCACGCCCGCATTCCTCGACAACACCGAAGCGCTGGAGAGGGATCGAACGCAGGAACGCATCTTCTTCTTCCGGCGAACGCTTACGCCATTGCCCTTCGTCGACCGGTCCGGTGCGATTGCCCATCATGCCTGGGGTGATGGTGTGGTCGGGCGCAAGACAGTTGACTCTGATGCCATGACCAGACAGTTCAAGCGCCATCGTCTTCGTGAAACTGATCATGCCGGCTTTGCAAGCCGCATAGACGGCGAAGTTCGGTGCGGCGCGCGAGCCTTCGCTGCTGGCGATATTGACGATTGCCCCGCCACGACCGCCGCGGATCATAATAGGAGCAGCAGCATGAGTACAGGCCAGCATACTAACGAAATTGATGTCGATATGGCGGCGCCAGCTGCGCTCAGATTGCTCAAGGAAAGGACGACCTGAAACACCGCCCGCATTGTTGACGAGAATATCGATGCGCCCGAATTCGTCATCCGCCTTCGCGATCAAAGTCGATATCTGTTCGCAGTCCATCATGTCCATGACCACAGGCAGCGCGCGGCGTCCCAGAGCACGCACCCTGGCTCCAACCTCTGCTGCCCGTTCGGGAACGATCTCAGCGATGACGATGTTCGCACCGGCTTGGGCCAAGGTCAGCGCTATGCCCCGGCCGATGCCCCCACCCCCACCGGTGATGACAGCGACCTGACCTTCCAAAGAGACCTCGAGCGGGTTCATTGTCTCATCCCTTTCTCTTATTGTATAACTTAGTTATCTATAGACAAAATCAGGCCTGCCGCCAGGAGGCATCAAGGTCTTTTGTGGTATCAGCTACGCGCGCGGATCGGAGATTGACCATGCATTATCTTTCCAAGCAGATCGGCGGCGTGCTCGCTGTCGGAGGCGCGGAGACAGCGCTCTTCTGGAAGACCGGACAATGCAGCTGGGCCGAGCTGAAAGCGATTGCCGACGCGGTCAATACC
>JAGWRJ010000103.1 GCA_028869725.1 Alphaproteobacteria bacterium
ATAAAGGGCCTCCGCCTCCGAAAGCCGGCCCTCCCGGTGCAACGCAACCGCCTGATTGAGAAGTATTTGCAAGCTCATCGGAGCCGAAGGCTATCCCAGCGCGGTGCAAAACAAAATCGGCTGGACTGGCCGAAGCGGGCTCCAAGGCCCATATTAAGCGCGTGATTGCAGCCCAAATTCCCCTCTAGGCCTCATGACAGTCGCCAAGCTTTCCAAAAGTCCCGGTCCCGACCATCCCATCACAATCACGCCGGCCAAGGGCCCGGTGATCGTGCGCGTGCAGGGGCGGGTAATCGCCGAAACCCGCAACGCCTTGATCCTTCAGGAGGCGTCTTATCCACCGGTCTTCTATATCCCCCGCCAGGATGCCGACATGGCTCTGCTGGCGCGCAGCGATCACACCAGCTACTGCCCCTACAAAGGCGATTGCAGCTATTTCAGCATTCCCGTGGGCGGGTCGAAATCCCGGAACGCGGTGTGGAGCTATGAAGCGCCTTATCCGGCAGTGGCCGCGATCCAGAATTATCTCGCCTTCTACCCCGATCGCGTCGACGCGATTGAGACACCTCCTTCCTGAGGCTCCGTCCCGAAACCGGACAGGAACCCGGCCGGGACATCCCGGCCCCATGGCATGCTTCATGAAACTCTCCCGGCGAGAGTTCATGCCCGTTCGGGCGCAAGGAGCATGCAATGCCGAACAGGACCGCGCATTTCCTGACCTCCGCGCTAATGAGCGCGATGATGGTGGTCGCACCTTTGGCTGCCCAGGCCGGCGGACTGTCCCATAAAGGGACAATCGGCGGCATGTCGCGCGTGCCCGCCACCTGCGGGCCGGTGAGCCGTCCGACCAGGCCCTCCATCGAAAATATCTATAAGCCGGCCACCATCACCAACAATCTGAACGTCTATAAGCGGACCAGCATCGACAAGACCATCAACGTCTATAAGCCGGTGACGGTGAACAAGATGGTCGACGTGACCACCAATGTCGACAATTCGAAAAACATCACCATCAACAAGCCGGTCTCGATCACCACCAACATAGACAATTCCAAGACCATCGATATCACCAAGAAGATCGACAACTCCAAGACGATCGATAATTCCAAGAATATCAGCATCAACAAGAGCATCGTCATCAACAAGGGCGGCGACAATATTTCGGTAAGCGCCTCGGCCGAGGCGAGTGCCAGCGCCAATGCCGCCGCTATCGCCGGCGCGGGCGCCGGCGCCGTCGTGATCGGCGGCGGCGGCTGGGCGCCGGAAGCGCCGCAGCCCTATATGGGCGGTGATATCGGCAGCATCTCGGTGGAGGCCGCACCGGTGCACGCGCAATGCACCATTCAGGAAGCCACCGTGGTTAAAGCCATCCATGCGGTTTGCATTGCCGCCGGCGGGCATGAGTTTCCGGCCTCCCATATGCTGGCCGATACCTGGATCAGCGCCAGCTATGAAGGCGAAGTGGCGCGCTGCATTCCCGGCGCGCATCTGAAGATCGTCATCAGCAAGGTGGTTCAGTCCAACGAAGGCCTGGCGGCGGGTCACAAAGGCGAGGTTCTGGAATGCGGGCCGCACGAGGCGCTGCGGCATTACAAGAACGGCATGCTCAAATGCGCGCCCGCGGTGCCGGTGCCGGACTGCACCGAGCGGACCAATCTGCGCAAATATGGCAGCGCCGACATGTTCTTCTCGTATCGCGCGAAAGTGTGCCTGGAGACGGACGAGGAATATTCGGACAATCAGTCTTCCGATATGCGGCCGAAAGACGGGAACCCCATCCGCTGAGGCGCCCCGGGGCCGGCCACCCGCAGGCAGGCCGGATGGTGGAATTCCGGGGCCCGCGATGTCACGCAATGGAAATATTTCACCGGACCCCGGATCCGGCGACGGTTCGGCTTCGGGCATCCCCCCGACACTTGCCTGTGGATCATTCCACGCATCGAGTCATGCGCAACGCGCAGGATCGCAATTATGGTTAATGCTTTTGCACGGATGGTTCGCATCCGTGCAACAGTTTGATTTTGCGCCATTCTGAACCGGATGACGCCCGGAGAACGTCCCGCAAAGACGCGGAGATTATTGGATTTTGGGTGCACCCGGTTTGTCTGGCAGGGGCGCCGACATGTCACGGTTCTGCTAACTATATTGGTCAAGAACTACCACAAATTTGGTAAAATATTATAGGCTTTAACCTGTAAATCCGGGCTGGTCCGGGCGGGGCGTTACGCGGGCTTTCAGCTGACGGAAACTGTTGGGGTAACGGTCGGGGTGTCCGCTGTCGCAACACAGGCCATTAACTCTGACCGTGTCGGGACTTGGTACGGCCTTTGCTTTGGGTATTGGGAATTCGATTGGAACGAAGGGGGCG
>JAGWRJ010000104.1 GCA_028869725.1 Alphaproteobacteria bacterium
ACTTTTGGTTCATATGGAAGGTACAGAGCGCTCTTGCAGGCTTCTCGCCGACTGTGCGCGCGATCTTCTTTGCGACAGACTGCAGATGCTTCTGATCTCCCATGTCGTTCCGGCTCAGGGTCGGATCGAATGGACTTTTTCCCGCCAATATATCGAAAAGAAAGCCGATGCGCTTTTCCAGTTTGGTGTAAACGGGGTTATCTATGCCTATAGGAATGCGTGTCAGCTTGCAGTGACGAAAGGGTACGTCGCAATTTTGAGCAAACCAGTGGACGATCCGTTCGTCATGCAGGATCTGTTGGTGCATGCGGACAGGGGCGTAATCAGAATCACCAGTCACCAGGACGATAGGTACCCTGACTCGCGGAAAGACATGCTCCAGAAAGTCTGGAAGTAGTTCGGACTTGACATGGACAATATCGCCCGCCTCGAAGCCGCCGGCCATGCCCGCCAGGGCCTTGACCGGAACCTGGTAACGGTGGCGCGATCGGACATTGGCGCCGAAGTCAACGACGATGTCGCAACCTTCCCGCAAACCTTCGCTATGAATCAAATGGAACGGTGCACCGGGACGGCAATGACAGGCGTGCCCGCTCAGGTCAGATTTACGGCGTGGCCAGAAAAGCGACGTCGCCGTCGCCTTCGCACTCATAACCGCGTCCAGGGTACGCTCCATGGCATCTTCTGCGGCAAACAGAAGTCGACCGGACTTCATGATTCATCTCCACCCGCTTTACCCGACCACTGCCCCATACTGCCACGCCCTCGCAGATTTACGCATGCACGCGATATCAGAATTCTTCATCGAATTCCGCGCAAAAGTCACATTTACTCATCGCCCACTCTGGCGATATTGATGGACATTCCATTATACTCGACAGTCAATATGCGGCTTTTCGGCAGTTTGCGGGACCAGTACTGATTATCGACGGAGCGAAATTCGCCTTGCGTGCCGAATACCTCGGCCATGAAGTGAGGTTGCGAGTAGCGTCCTTTTCGGACGCGATCCTGTCGCTTGCTCGGAGGACCTTGAGCTCTCCCGGGTTCAGGATCGTGTCCGGCACTTTACAATGCGCTGTGTTTGCAGCCAGCAATCTGGCTTCGAATCGCCGCCGCTTTCTGATTGCGATGACAGGAACGGCCATGCCGATCCTTCTTCTATTTTTGCAGCTGGCGCTTCTCGACGGAGTTCGCACGGATGTCACCAGACTCTACAATGATTTCAATTTCGATATTGCTATCATACCCTCGACTTACGAATTTCTCTATTCGGGATCTACCTTCAATGACATACGGATGGAGGAGGCACGCGCAGCGCCCGGAGTAGCCAAGACATCTGTCATCAACATTGCCGGTGGCAGCTGGATGGACGAGAAGACCAAACACATTTCTCCAGTGATTCTGATCGGGGTCGACGACGATCCGTCGTTTGTGACCAATGATGCCATCCGCTCCGGCCTGTCGAGGCTGCGCGCGAGCAATGACGTACTGATGGACGCCTATTCGAACCGGGCGGTCGGATCTACGGACGAGGGAACCAGTGGCGTGCTGGACGGCTATCGCGTTAAGGTCCAGGGGCAGTTTCGACTTGGGCTATTCTTCTATGCCGACGGCGCGGTATTGGTTGGAAATCCCTATTTCCCCGTACTTGCAGGAACGGATGCGCACAGTGCCAGCATCGGGCTGGTGCGCGTGGCTGCCGGCGCAGACGTTCGCTCCGTGAAAAGCGAGCTTGTGAAGATGCTTCCGTCCGACGTCCGGGTGCTCACGCGCTCTGAATTTTTGTCCAACGAGCAAGCCTATTTTATATCGAACAAGCCGTTCGGTCTTATCGTGGCTGTTGGGGTGGTCATAGCCATAATCGCCGGGGCGGTGGTATTGTGGCAGGTACTATCTGCAGAGATCATCCGCAGGATCAAAGAGTTCGCCACCTTAGGCGCGATGGGATTTTCACCTGCGTTTGTTTTCGGTGCCGGGGTCTGCGAAACGGTTTTCATGGGACTCGCGGCTTATTGCCCGGCCCTTATTATCGCTATGCTGCTTTTGGGAACAGTTGAGGCTGAAACCCACTTGCCCGCGCAGGTATCCCTGTGGCTGGCGGCCAGGGTTCTTTTCATTGTGGTCCTGATGAGTGTTTTATGTTCTCTGTCCGTTGTCCGCCGCATACAGCGCGCGCAACCGGCAAGCCTTTTCTAGGCTGACATGGCAAGTGGGTCGTCGACCGCTCATATCATCGTAACCGCCGCCGACAGGCGCTTTTGGCGTAGCCTCTATCAATTCCTTCGTAGCTCTGAACGCAATGAAATCGAGAAGCAAAATCGGTTTCTTTGCTATGACCTCGGCCTCGGGGAACGGGCCCGGTCACTGATCGAAAAGCGCTTTCCCTGGTGCCAATTCAGAGACTTCGACTTCGATCGCTATCCGCCGCACGTGGCGCTGAATCGCAAGTCCTATGCATGGAAGCCGATCGTTTTGCATGACGTCTGTGCCGGATTTGAGGGGCTCGTGCTATGGTTTGACTGCGCCACACTTCTTCGCACACGGTCTCTTGCCGGAATATGGGACATTGTGGAGCACAATGGTGTCTATGCTTTGGCGGGTCAGTCAACTATTGCGGAGCATTGCGATCCGTTGGTGCTTGAAGCGCTTAACGTTCCGTTTGAAATCGGTCGTAGGCGGGAAATCGTTTCGGGCGTATTAGGCTTCAACACCTCTATGCCGGGCATACGTCGGATTGTCGCGGCATGGCGGGAACACGCGCTGTGTGAGGGGCACATTGCGCCGCGCCCCATTCCATCCACCCGCTACAAGAATGAACAGGACCTATTGAGTATCCTGCTTTACAGAAGTCTCGACGCGGGTGAAATCGAAGTGCCGCACGGTGAGATTGATATCAGCTTCCATGCACCAGTGCGCTGGATGACATCCCGCAACAAGGTGGCCGGGTGGATCCCGCTGTGGGCAGACCCACTGGTGCGCGCCTATTATGGCCTCTACAAGACGGTGGATCAGGCGCTATGGAAATTCGACCATTTTCGTATCACCCGGCTTCACGGCTACCACCGGTCGCGGAAAGAGCATTTTTCTGTATTCGTGAAGCGGACCTCTGACGGGAAAATCGTGCAGATTCTGGCGCCATCTAAAGCTTATTATGCCGATCCATTTCTCCTTTTGGACAAGCAGAAGACATGGTTATTGGTCGAGCGATTCAGTTACCGTAGCTGTTGCGGTGATCTTTGCGCAATCGAACTCGACGACAGTCTTCATGCCGGACCACCGATCGCCATTTTGCCGGGCCGCCGACACTGTTCTTTTCCCTTCGTCTTCTTTCACAATGGTCGACACTACATGGTGCCCGAAACATCTGCGGACGGAACCGTGGAGATCCATGAGGCGGAAGCTTTTCCTTCGCGTTGGAGACTTTTGTCGTTGGCGCTTGACGACATCGACGCTGCCGATAGTGTCATATTCGAGCACGCGGGTCTTTGGTGGCTGGTCACAGCGGTGAGGAATGAGGCTGAAGGAAGCGGACGATTCCTGTCAATTTTCTTCAGCAACGATTTTCGAAGTGGTAATTGGCAGCCCCATCCCGTCGATGCCATGCGCCTCTATCAGGGACTGCCTTACTCGTCCGGGCGCAACGCCGGCAGTGTTTTAAGGCGCAACGGCAGGCTGCTTCGGTCGGCTCAGGCGAGCCAGAGGTTCTATGGCGAAGGCCTGCAGATCATGGAAATCGAGGTGCTGACGCCAACGGAATTCCGGGAGCGGCCTCTGGTGGA
>JAGWRJ010000105.1 GCA_028869725.1 Alphaproteobacteria bacterium
ATTGTCCGGTACGGGGTATTTCTTTTTCGATTCACGGACGACTGCCAGTACCAAGGTGGTACCCCTGGCGCGGGACTTTGGCATCCTGAGTGCCGGCCGCGATGTTTTTCTCGATGATAAGCAGGACCCGGACTATGTACTGGGACAACTGCGCGCGCTGCAGCGCGTGGCAAATGCAACCGGAGTGGCGATTGCGATCGGCCATCCCCATCCGGTAACGCTGCAGGTATTGCGGGACTGGCTTTCCCGCCACCGTTCCGTGCGGCTTGTGAACCTGCGCACGGCGCTGAGACTGAAGACGCAGAATGCGCTACTGCGGACGGTAACTGCCAAGGCATCCCCGCGGCTGATCGGCCCCGTGCGCTAGGCCATGTCGCGACGCAGCTAGCGCTCCTGCGCCACGGCGTAACGGGTGGCTTCCTCGGCGGCAGCCAGAAGGGCCTTGGCCTTGTTGACGCTCTCTTCATATTCGGCTTGCGGAACGCTGTCGGCGACCACGCCGCCGCCGGCCTGTACGTACATTGTGCCGTCCTTGAGCACGGCAGTGCGCAGGACAATGCAGGTGTCCATCGATCCGTCGGCAGCGATGTAGCCGACCGCACCCGCGTAGACGGCGCCGCGCTTGTCGTGTTCCAGTTCATCGATGATCTGCATTGCCCGGATTTTGGGTGCACCGGAGAGCGTCCCGGCCGGCAGGCCAGCTGCGAGGGCATCAATGGCATCAAGGTCGGGGCGAATGCGGCCTTCGACGTTAGAGACAAGATGCATCACGTGACTGTAGCGCTCGATGAAAAAGCTGTCTGTCACCGTCACAGCGCCGGTCTGCGCGACACGACCGACATCGTTGCGACCAAGATCAAGAAGCATCAGATGTTCGGCGCGCTCTTTGGGATCTGCCATCAACTCGTGGGCCAGGGCCTCATCCTCAGTGGCGGTAGCACCACGCCGGCGCGTGCCGGCGATAGGCCGTATCGTGACGATACCATCGCGCAGCCGCACGAGAATTTCCGGGCTTGAGCCGACGATGGCAAATCCCGGAAAAGCCAGGTGATAGAGAAATGGAGAGGGATTGAGTCGCCGCAGAGCGCGGTAGAGGGCGATGGACGGCAGCGCGAAGGGGCGTGAAAAGCGTTGGCTGGGGACGACCTGAAATATGTCGCCGGCGCGAATATAGGACTTCGCGGTCTCGACCATTGCCAGATATTCTTCGCGCGTCGTGTTGCTGCGCGCGGAAACGCCCAGCGGAAGATCAACCCCGCGCACGGCGGTGGAGGGCAGGGGCTGCTCTAGGTCCTTCAGGGCATCTTCGATGCGGGCGCGGGCGCGACCATAGGCCGTGGCCGCATCGATCCCGGCGCGTGGCCATACTGGGGCGACAAGCGTGATCTCGTCACGCACCGTATCGAACACGGCGGTGAGTGTAGGCCGGATCAGGATGGCATCAGGAAGCCCCAGAGCATCAGCTTTGGGCTGTGACAGTTTGGTGGGTTCGATCAGGCGGACCGTGTCATAGCCCAGGTAACCGAAGAGGCCAACGGCCATTGGCGGAAGGCCGGGCGGCAATTGCATGCGCGTGGCGGCGACGAGCCGACGCAGTGCCGCGAGCGGATTATCTGCTGAGCTGTCAGGAACAAACGCCTCCGGATCGTCTTCTGCCGTGGAGTTGATCTCTGCCTTGAGCTCACGCAGGCGCCAGATCAGATCTGGCTTCAGCCCGATGATGGAATACCGACCACGGCTTTCTCCGCCCTGCACGCTTTCCAGCAAGAAGGCATTGTGCCGGTTCTGGGCGAGCTTGAGGTAGGCACCGACCGGCGTCAGGAGGTCCGCGACGAGCCGGCTGAAGACAACCTGAGGCCGACCCTGGTCGTATGCCGTCGCAAAGGCAGCAAATTCCGGTTCAATGGCCATCGCCCGCTCACGATCCCGAGCCCATGATCGCGGACAGGTTCTTCTGGTTGATGGTCACACCGGCACGTTTGCGTGCGGCCTGGGCGAAAAGACTGGGGATGTCGGCGCCGATTTGCGCCCCTAGCTGGTTCTTGAATTGCGCATACTGGGGCAGTTTCTCAATTACCGCAGGCGGGTGGGCGATGCCAGTGACCCGGGCAATGACAAAGCTCTTGCCGTCCGGTGCTTTGCCCATGACAGCGGTACCGGGAGGGGCATCGAAAATCGCATTCAGCACAGAGGCAGGGAAGAGTGGCGACGGCCGCCCGCGCTGAAGTCCGGGGCTGTGGGCAATGGAAACCTTGAGGGCCTTGGCAACTGACGCAAGGCTGCCGTCATGGTTGGCCTGGGCCGTCAGGCTGTTCGCCTTGGCAAGCAGCGCGGCATCCATTTTGGCGGCTGTCCAATCTTGTACCGCTGCCGCGCGCACCTGTGCCAGCGGCTTGAGCTTGGGCGGCTCTACGCCGCCGACCTTGATCACATACGCGCTGCCATCAGTGGTCTGGAAGGGATCTCCGACAACACCGACTTCAGCCTGGAAAGCCTGGGTGAGGAACTGTGGCGAGGCGGGCAGATTGGCCTTGGTCCCGTCAGGCGTCAGACCCTTTGCATCGACTGCCTTGATGTGGACGAGCTGCATGCCCGCGGCCTTGGCTGCCTCCTGCAACGTGTCGCCGCTGGCCTGAGCGTCTTCGAACTTGTTGACGATGTCACTGACCTTTTCGACCGCGAGTTGCTGTCGTGCCTGGGCCAGTAGCTCCGACTTGACGTCATCAAAGCTCTTGTGAA
>JAGWRJ010000106.1 GCA_028869725.1 Alphaproteobacteria bacterium
CGAAGTGATTTCAGGAAATTCAATAAATCGCTGACCTAAGACGACAATCTCTGTAACCTCTCGAAATGATCAGCACCAAGTGAAAGGGCCCCGTAAAGCGGGGCTAGGTCATCGATATTTCTTTTGTCGGGCCTGAGACAGGGGTGCATTTCACATTGTACCGGAGACATGGGTAACACTTTTGCCGCCTCTAAGGCGGGAGGGTGGCAATGCCCCGGAAGGAATCTTCGGTCATGGATGAACGTCTGCGCTTTGTCGCGCGGGTGCTTGAGGGCGAGACAATGACGGAGGTCTGCCGCGAGTTCGGGATCTCCAGAAAGACCGGCTACAAGATCTACAGTCGCTACAAGGACACCGGGCTCGAGGCGCTGACCGACTGCTCCCGACGGCCGGTGCGCTTCTCCAACCAGCTGCCTGTCCAGGTGGAGCAGTTGATCATTACCGCCAAGCGCGAGAAGCCGCACTGGGGCGCTCGTAAGATCCGCGAACTGCTGGTGCGCCGCCTCAATGGCCAGATCCGGGTCTCTGCCCACAGCACCATCCACGCGGTCCTTTATCGCCATGGCCTGGCCAAAGCTTTCCGCCGGCCCCGGCCTGCCGGCATAAACTTCCTGCAGCAGCAGGACCGCTTCACTGGCTTCCGGCAGTAGTTTAACCGCGAGCGCCCGCATGAGGCATTGGAACGATCAAAGTGCTCAAGCGAAAAACCTCATCACCCGCACTGTTATACAGCCCACGACGCCGGTGGCAGCCTCGTGACAAACTGTCAGTTCTATGCCTTTACTAGCGCAGTGACCTCTGTGGCGGACCGCGATGGCAATCGACAAACAGACCTTGCTCAGCAAATACCGCGCGGAGCGCGACAAGCGCCTGCGCCCCGACGGCAATGCACAATATATCCGGCTCAAGGACCGTTTCGCCCACTATGCCGAGGATCCTTACATCCCGGTGAAGCCGCGCGCACCCAAGACTGATCACGTCACCTTCGCCTTCGTCGGCGGCGGCTTTGCCGGCCTCGTCACCGGCGCGCGTGTGGCCGAGGCGGGCGTCGAGGATGTGCGCATCATCGAGAAAGGCGGCGATTTCGGCGGCACCTGGTATTGGAACCGCTATCCCGGCGCACAATGCGACACCGCCTCGATGGTCTATATGCCGCTGCTCGAAGAAACCGGCCACCGTCCATCCGAAAAATATGCCCATGCCCCAGAGATCCTGGCGCAGTGCAAGCGCATCGGCGTGCAGTTCGGGCTATACCGCAACGCGCTTTTCCACACCGAGGTCACCGATCTCAGCTGGGATGAGAGCGTCACGGCCTGGCGCATCAAAACCAATCGCGGCGACAATTTCACCGCGCAATTCCTCGGCGTCGGCACCGGACCGCTGCATGTGCCTAAGCTACCCGGCATTCCCGGTATCGAGGAATTTGAGGGCCACAGCTTCCACACCAGTCGGTGGGACTATGCCTATACCGGAGGCGATCCCAATGGTGCGCCGCTCGACAAGCTCAAGGACAAGCGTGTCGCGATCATCGGCACCGGGGCCACGGCCGTGCAATGCGTGCCGCATCTCGCCCGCGCGGCACAGAAACTCTATGTCTTCCAGCGTACGCCCTCTTCCGTCGACGTGCGAGCCAATCAGCCCATCGATCCGGACTGGTTCGCTGAGATTGCAAAGCCTGGCTGGCAGCAACGCTGGCTGGAGAATTTCACCGAGAACCAGGCCGGCGGCGGCGCCGATGAGGATCTGGTGCAGGATGGCTGGACCGATCTCTCCCGCCGCATCCGTGCACGCATTGCCACATTACCGCCCGAGCAGCGCACCCCCGCTGCGATGTGGGCGGCCTTTGAGGATTCCGACTTCGAGAAGATGGAGGAAATCCGCGCCCGCGTAGATACCGTCGTGCGCGACACGGAGGCTGCGCAGAAGCTCAAGGCCTGGTACCGCCAGCTCTGCAAGCGTCCCTGCTTCCATGACGAATATCTGCAGGCCTTCAACGAACCATCGACCACTCTGGTCGACACGGATGGCAAGGGCGTCGAACGCATCACCAGGAAGGGCATCATCGCCAACGGTGTCGAATACGAGGTCGACTGCATCATCTATGCAAGCGGCTTCGAGGTCGGTACCGAATTCACCGGCCGCGCCGGCTTTGATCTCACCGGTCGCGACAGTCTCAAGCTATCTGAGGCTTGGGCAGACGGCATGCGCTCCATGCACGGCACCCACGTGCACGGCTTTCCAAACCTCTTCTTCGTCCAGCCAACGCAGGGCGCCAATCTGATTTCCAACGTGCCGCACAATCTCACCGAGGCGGCGAAAACGGTCGCGATGATCATCGGCGAAGCGCAGAAGCGCGGGGCGCGCGAAGTCGAAGTGAGCAAGGCAGCACAGGAGGCCTGGGTCGAGCTCCTGCTCACCGGACCGGGCCGCATGATCGGCTCGCAGGATTGCACGCCCGGCTATTACAACAATGAGGGCCATGATCCCGGCCCCGCTGCGCGCTATGCAATCGGCTATCCCCAGGGTGCCAGCGCCTATTTCCGTTATCTCGAGGGTTGGCGGAATTCGGGCCAATTCGAGGGCCTGGAATTCCGATGAACTACGATCCGGCTGGAGGCAAAGTGAGTATCTGCAGAGGATCTTGCGTATCCATTGGCTGCGTACTCCACTAATCACACCCTTTGGTTTGGCATTTCTCGCACAGGCTATCCTTGCCATGAATTGAGGTTGCTATCCCGGGGCAGCATCGCGTGGTAGTTCTGGCGCCCCTGTACGACCCGACGGAGCAGACGCCGATCGCGGCGACGGGCCTGAGCTCCGTAGTCGTATTGGAGTATTGATCCATACAGAACGCTTACGTCAAGGTGAAGCGACCTAGTCTCTACATGCACCATCTGAGGAGTTCTCCAGCCGGCTTTAGCGCCTTATCCATACGTGACGATCTTTCGCGAAGTGAATTGGTTAGGTTTCGGCTGTTTTCCGCTCCTTATTGAAGCGAGGCGCTAGACGTCTGCTGTGCCACTCAGTCTCTGCACAAAGCAGATCGGTACAATTGGACTCTGCGCATGCACCAAATGTGCTCCGCATGTCATCATCTTCACCATGTTGCCGGTCTACGATTTCGCCACAACAGTGCTTTTCGTAATACTCATCTAAACCGGCCTTGCAATTAAGCGAGGCAGTTCAAATTCATTTTGCCGCGTTTTACTCCGCCCACGGCAGCATCATCTCATCTGACCCCGCGTGGCGACAAAATTCTTCCACGTGAGTACATCACGCCGTTTTGACGAGACCACACCACTCAGCGATGAACAGCGCCAACACCTTCGCGACGTCGCGGATGGAGGAAAGGCTGACGCGTTCGTCGAAGCCATGGATATGTTCGGATTTCGGGCCATAGACGAGTGCCGGCATATCGCCGTAGAGACCGAAGATGCGAGCGTCAGTCGTAGCCGTAGAGGCAATTTCTTCAAGTAGCGTACCAAATACTGCTCGATGGGATCTTTCAAGCACTCCTGCTGGCTCGTCGGCGTCTTTCAGAATATAGCCTGCCGCCTCGAAGCCATGGTAGACAATCTCCGGTGGATTGTTTTGGAGGTAGACGTTAGCGCGGGATGCATCAAGGACCGCTTGCTCGATTTCGCGCTTTGCATCGGCGATCTCTTGCCCCGGAAAGATCGAGACGCGCACGTCGAAATTACACCACGCCGGCACGCTGGAGGCCCAGTCACCACCCTCTATCTTACCAACATTGAGGTTGATCGGATGGTCAACATGCGCATAGTGAGGATAGTTAATCTTGCGCGCATTCCACCTGTCCTCAAGATCGCGCAGTGCGGTAATAATGCGGTACGCAGCCTCGATAGCATTAGCACCAGAAGTCGCTTCAGCCACGTGGACCGGTATGCCACGGACTTTCACCTGAAACCATATCACACCGATCTGGGCGCGGATCAGGCGTTCGTTCAAAGGCTCGGGTATGATCACCGCGTCGGCGCGGTAGCCGCGCGCGAGGCAGGCAAGCGCACCATTTCCAGTGCATTCTTCCTCGACGACACTTTGCACGATCACATCGGCCGCGGGCTGGTAGCCAGCTTTCGCAATCGCGTCCAGTGCTGCCAGGCAGGCCGCAAGACCAGCTTTCATATCGCCGCCGCCGCGCCCATAAAGCCAGTCGCCGGTAACCCGAGGCTCAAAGGGCGGCGTCGTCCACATCTCTAGCGGCCCAGCGGGGACCACGTCGATATGGCCATTGAGGATGAGCGAACGGCCGGTCGGCGCATCCGCACGATGGGTACCCACGACGTTGAGCGCATTTTCGTAGCTTACATGCACCGGCGAAAAACCGGGGCGGTAGCGGATCTGGTCGAGATTAATGCGAAAGCGATCCACGGCGAGGCCGCGCCGCACCATTTGCGCCGCCATGAAATCCTGAGCAGTCTGCTCGCTTCCACGGGTCGAGGCAAAGCGGACGAGCGCCTGGGTCAATGCGATCTGCTCTTCGAATCCCTCGTCCACTGCATTCTTGAGAGCCTGTACTGTTTTCCCGTCGACCATTGCTTCATTAACCTTGGTTATGCTGCATCATGTGGTCACCGCCAGGAACAGACGCGCGGACCGCCAAAATGGCGCGGCTTCCTTTGTTGTCAGCCCGACAGACGGGCACAAAGCATCTTAGGTTCAAGATACTCATCGAGCCCATAGCGCCAACCATCGCGCCCCTGACGGGTTGTGTGGCTCGCGCGGCCGCAACCGCCTTTTTTGCCTCGGCTGCCCTCAGCGACGGGACATAGTCCAGGACGCGGTCTATTGCTGAATTGGTAACGGCAATCGTGCTTGCTCCTGTGTGCCATTTTCCGTTGATATAGATCGCCTCGCACAACAGGTCCGAACGCGCCAATGCCAGGCGTATACGTTCTGAGACTGTTTCCTCATTCATGATTGCCACCTGTTGGCCTCTCAGAGCCGCAATGCGCGGTCGAGGGCAGCGAGCCCCTCATCGAGTAGGGCATCCTCCGCCGTCAACGGCACCAGAATGCGGATCGTCTCACCATGGATGCCGCAGGAGAGCAAGATCAGTCCATTCTCGAGGGCCCGCGCCGTGACGCGCTTGGCTGCCTCGCCGTCCGGCTCATTGCCGCCGCGGGAGCGAACGATGTCAAAGGCGACCATAGCGCCTGGCCCGCGTATATGTGCAACCGGCACCAGGCCATTGCGCATTGAGAAATCCGTGAGCCGACCGCGCAGAAGCTTCCCGATAGAGGTTGCACGCTCGAGCAGTTTCTCCTCTTCGATTACATCGAGCACGGCAAGGGCCGCTGCACAGGAGATGGGAGGTCCGGAATAGGTGCCGCCAAGCCCGCCAGGCTCAGCCGCATCCATGACCGCGGCCCGGCCGATGACACCTGAGAGCGGGAAGCCGCCGGCAAGTGATTTTGCGACTGTTACAAGATCCGGTTCGACTCCCGAGTGCTCGATACCGAAAAGGCGACCCGTACGGCCGAAGCCAGACTGGATCTCGTCGGCGATCAGCAAAATGCCGTTCGCATCGCAGATTGTGCGGAGCGCCCTCAGCAGCTCCGGAGGCGCGCTGTGGAACCCGCCCTCCCCCTGTATCGGCTCAATAACGATGGCGGCAACGCGTGCCGGCTCGACATCGGATTTGAAGAGGAACTGAAGGGCGCGTAGCGAGTCCTCGACCGTAACGCCGTAATGGGCGATCGGAAACGGCACATGGAAGGTCTCGCCTGGCATCGGACCAAAGGCGCGCTTGTAGGGCTGTACCTTTCCGGTCAGCGCCATGGTCATCATCGTGCGGCCATGAAATCCGCCGGTGAAGGCGATCACAGCCGAGCGGCCTGTCGCCGCCCGCGCAATCTTGACGGCATTTTCGACCGCCTCAGCGCCGGTCGTGAAGAAGATCGTTTTGACGGGCCCCTTGAAGGGGGCGCGCGCATTCAGCCTCTCAGCGAGCGCGATATAGGTCTCATAGGCCGCGACCTGAAACGCCGTATGGGTGAATGCCTCCATCTGCGCTCTCACCGCCGCCATCACCCTGGGGTGGCAATGGCCCGTATTGAGGACGGCAATACCTCCGGCAAAATCGATGTAGCGTTTACCGTCGGCGTCCCACAGCTCGGCATTCCTGGCGCGCACCGCGAAGATCGGCGTCGCGGTCACGACGCCCCGCGGAACAGCGGCGCTGCGCCGCGCAAGAAGATCGGCATTGGTGCTCATGGCGACTCCGGGTTCAAGAAGAGGAATGGATCAGGCACGGCCGACGCGGTCGAGAATCCGGGCTGGCGCAAGCGCCGCGACGGTGCTCACGATTAGCGCGGCAACGGCGACATCGATTAGCAGTGGGTAGTTCGCGCCGCCTATCACGGTGGCGGCGATGAACGGTCCGGTCGCCAGCCCCATATGGGAGGCGAAGCCGCCCATAGCGGCGCTCTGACCTGCGGTATCGAACGCGGCACACATGCCAAGCAGATAGGGAATGATGAAGGCCCAGGTGATTGCGGTTCCGACGTTCGCGGCGCCAAATATCAGGGCCGACGCACTGAAGTGGAAGGCCGCATTGCCCAGAACGGTCAGCATCAGCGCACCCGCCAGCGGGAAGAAGCGCCCGAACCGCGTGCCGAACGCCACCACGAGCAGTGAGCCGATCGCGCCAATCCAGGCGGCAATTCCGATGATCGTGCTCACATAATCGGGGTTAAGCCCATAGCCTTTTCCCAGCTCGATCATGTAGGCGGCCAGTGCCATATTGCCGGCCTGGAAAAGGAAGACAGCCAGCAGCGCCAGACTCAAAGGACCCCAGGCGATACGGCGCGACGGATCGGCCACCACCACCGGCTGCGTCTTTTGGACGGGATAGTCATCAAGAAAGGGAACCATTGTCAGAGTGACGACGCTGAAGAGGGCCAGAGTCAGGAACAGCACGGGTACGCCGAAGATCGGCACGAGCCGCGGAAGTACCATGACACCGAGGCCGCCGAGCCCGAACTGTACGACCAGCAGCATCCCGAACACCCGGTCTGGTACGCCCGTGCGTGCAATGACGCCGAAGGCAATCCCGATGAGAAGTCCACCGATGGAGCCATCTACGAAGCGGATCGCGATCATCCATGGCACCGTATGCACCACCGTGGACATCACCTCGATGACAACCAGCCCGAGAAGCAGCAGCACAGAGGCGGGCCGCCAGCGAATATGGCGAACGGCGAACACGGCCCCAAGGGCGCCAAGCGCAGCGCCATATATGTTGGCTGACGCCACGAGGCCAGCCTGGCGCTGCGAATAGTGCAACCCCTCGACCAGTCCGGCCACGAGGGCCGGCATGATATTGACGTAGAAGAACCCCGCCGTTGCGAGGAACGACAGCAGCACGGCTGCGACAAGCCCGTCGGGCTTCGCCGTAGGAAAGCGCCGCACCCGCGGCCGCAGTGTCTCAGCCGCCATGGTCAACCTTTCTTGCAGAATGGAACGATGCGATTGGCTTCCGCGGCGGCTTTGGCCCAGGCATAGGTGCCGCCATCGCTCACGTAATAATAGGTGATCCCGTTCGGCATCATCGCGACGATGATGCCACCATATCCCGACATGAAGGGAATCCAGGCCGGCTCACGGCATCCCAGTGCCTTTTGCGCGTTCCAGGCCCAGAACCCGTATTTGTAACGATAATCCGGCGTCGATGCGACCAAGCCACGATCAGAGGGGTCGCGCTGCAAGGCGGCGGCCAGCATCTTCGGATCGAGCACCTGTCTGCCGTCAATGCGACCGTCATCAAGGCTCAGAAAGTCTGCAAGCTTGGCAATGTCGTCGCGATGAAGCGTCATGCCCCACCCGGCAAAAGGTTCGCGCACGGCATCATAGCTGCGACGGATGACATCGATCGCAGGATTGAGATGGAGAGGATCGAAGATCGGATCGACCAGAACATCCCTGTAGAAATGTGCGTTGGGACTGGTCTTCGTGCGATAGAAGGCGCGCAAGGCGGTGCCAAGCGTATAAATGTCAGCCGTATGGTAAACCCAGCGCGTACCCGGAGTGGCCTTCAGCGGATAGTGCGTACAGGCGAAATGGATCCGTCCGGCATGGGTGTCGGCAAGAAAAAAGGGCGTGATTCCCGGCGAGTCCTCGTCGGCCTGATCGGCGGATGAGATGTAGTGGCCAGTCGCCATATTGAGTGCATCGGCGAAAGTCACATCACCCCAAGTCCCGGTTCTGGCGCAAGCCGGGACATAGTCGGCGATGACGTTGTGCATGACGCCAGGATAAAGCAGCGCCAGCCGCATGCTTCCTTCGCCTGCAAATATCGACTTGGCCAACGAGTAGGATGGCAGATCCATCTCCGAACAATATGGGTAGGGACCAAAGCGCGTATTGCACGGTCCGACATAGTCCACGCCATGTACGACCAGACCATAGGTCGTCATATTGGAGGGATCGATTTCCTCCGGCGAACCGAACTGGGTCGGATCGCTCCTGGGGTAATCCTCTGAAAGTTCGGCGATCGGCTTGGTTGGCAGGCGGTGCGCGATATAGGACGCATGGGCATCCGCGATCTGCGTCGCATTCTTGATCCGCCCCGGAAGATAGCGCGCCGCGACCAGCCCCCACATGTCGAACTTGGCATAACGGCAGGTCTCGCCGCCGATTTCATAGGCGACCTTCGAGATTGCGCCGTCGCTTTTGAACAGGAAACTGAGCACGCCGTTGTGCATACAATTGGCGTTGCGTTCCTCCAGCGTGAACGGCAGACTGGCCCGGCTGTAGCCGTGATCACCTGGCTCGTCCCAGACGCGGCCCGGTTCGAGGATGAATTCCCACTCCGGATTGTGGCTGGGGATCGCGCCGCGGCGGACCGGAAGCAAGACATTGCCCGACTGGACAAACCGGAAGGCGAAGCGCGGAAGACGCCGCGCCGGAGCGTTCGACGCCTTTAAATCCCCATAGTCATCACGCAGTACGCTGACATGAGCTGGACCGGTCCCGCGCTCCAGAATCAAGCGGCCTTCGAAGCGATTGGACGGCGTCTTCCCCCCATCGGGCGGTGCAAAGGCCGCATAGGCAGAAGGCAAGGCGATCTTGGCTGCTCCCGTCAACTGGGCATAGGTCAGAGCCGCGCGCGCGCCGGTCGAGGCGAAGGCTGGCGCTGCCCGGACACCGCTGGCGGCCCGTCCCGTGACCACGATATTGTCAGCCCAGCAGGTAGCACCCTGCGATTGCGCGCGAAGGCCGATCTGCAGCGTCGGATTGTCGTCGATCCCCATAACCCTGCCGCCGCCGGTGTACATCGTGACACCATCGTCCTGCCCGGGCCCTATCTTGAACAGCGTCTGCCAGGTCTTGCCGCTGTCGGTCGAGACCATACCGCGGCAGCTGTCACCTTCGGCGAGCCTCAAAGACGCGAAGGCAAACGACACGTGGACATCCTTGTAGCCCTGGGTAGAGACAGCTCGGATGGCCATCGAAGGGCCTTTCAGGCGCAAGGAGATGTTGCCGGCATAGCGGGTCAGTCTCACATCGCCCCGGCCCACAGCATGCCAGCCGGTAGTCCTGCCGTTCTGGAAGGTATCGCGAAAGATCGTCCGACCCAGCGCCGGACTTCCCCAGGACAGCGCGATCACGAACACTGTGAACGCACACCAAAGTTGCCTGCGCATCAGGATACCTCCACATTGATGCCACCGGCGCGAAGTATCTCGGCAAGCGGTGCAAGTTGATCTGCATAGCGCTTCCACAATCCAACAGAGCTGCTGTAGATCGGCTGGCGTGCCTGTGCGGCGCTCGCGGTCAGCGACGAGCTCGGGTTGCGGTCGAACGCGAGGCAGGCATCCTCCCATTCGAGGCCACAACAACCAATGAGCCGACGGCTCACACCCTCGTGGTCACCAACCAGGGTCTCATAGTCGACCTCGATGAACCTGCCTGGAAGAACGCGTCGCCAATGTTCCATTAGCCCATGCCAGGCGAGATAGTAGCGACCGAGATCATAGAGGTCGTAGGAAAACGGATAGGCCATACGGAAGAGCGTCTTGTACATCGCATAACAGACATCCATCGCGTTACGCCGGACATGGATGATGGTGGCATTGGGCAAGGCCAGTGCAATCAGCCCCAGATAGAGGAAGTTCAGGGGTGTCTTGTCGATCAGACGCTTCGTATCACCCTGCCCCGCCACAACGGCCGCGCAGTAGGATGCGCCCAGCTCCGCAAAGTTGACCTGCCGCGAGCGACGGATCAGTGCCATTTTGCCGTCGGCGCTGCCGGCCAAGCGCACCAGGGCGAGTGCAAAATCGTTGCGCTCGCCGAGACTGGTCACGGCCCCGTGCGAGCTTAGAGTGCGGTCGACGAGGGTTGTGCCGCTGCGCGGCAAGCCGAGTATGAAGATCGGTCGGGCGTCGCCATAGCTTGGCATTCCATCCGCGAAAGTGGAGGCGTCAAAGGTGTCTGTGAGCGCCGTCATGACTGCGACATCGTCCTCCACACGGTAGGACAAGGCACGCCGCCGCAAGTCAGCGCCACGCTTGAGCGCCGCAAAGCTCTTTGTGTACTCGCCGAGGTCTTCGTACTCCTTCGCCAGGGCAAAGCGCAGCGGCACCTCGCTTTTGGAATGGCGCGAAGGAGCGCAGAGCATGCGCTCGAGCTCGGCGACATGATTGCGCTGCGGGGTCTGCCGGCGCAAGGTAGCCCGGTTATACCAGGCGTCATAATCCTGTGGCGCGAGCGCGATAACGCGGTCGAGCAGGCGCTCGGCGTCCTCCAGCTCGCCCAGCGCGAGACGCGCGGTAGCCAGATTGTAGAGATATTCCGGGTTCGACGGCGCCAACTCGACAGCGTGCCCATAGACCTGCGCGGCCTCGGCATGGCGACCGAGGTGGATGTAGAGCTGACCGATATGCTGCAGGATGCGGCCATCGCGCCGGACCTCGGCGGTAAGAGCACTGAGCGTTGCAAGCGCCTCCTCGGTGCGGCCAACTTGCGCGAGCAACTCGACCTGAAGCAGGCGGGCGCCGGGCTGCACCGGATCGAGTTCAAGTGCGCGCTGCACCGCCTCGAGGGCAGGCACCAGCGCGCCGCACTGCTGACGGGCACGCCCCAGCAAAATCCAGGCTTCGACACAGGCCGGTGCGGAGTGACAGAAGCGCTCGGCATGCATCACCGCCGTCTCGGGCCGGTGGGCCTGCAGCGACGCCTTGATTTCCCGGATCGCCGCCTCCTCTTCTTTGTCCGTACTGTGCACCAAGGCCTTCATACCGCATGGACGAGGCGGCGCAGAGCGCGGCGCCGCCACCCTCTTAGAAGTTGTATTTGACCGTGAGGCCGACCGTACGCGGCAACGAGATCAATGCCTTCGAGGCGTTGCCGTAATAATTTTCCGCCGGGAAAGGTCCCATATAGGCCTGCGTATAAACGCCGGTCACGCCGTTTGCATCGAAGATGTTTTTGATCCAGAGGGTCGTGGTCCAGTTGCCGAAGGAATACGCCACAGACGCATTCCACAACATGAAGCCCGGCATCTTGTCGTAGTATTTCGGCTCGCCGTAGAAGGGGCTGTTGACCGGGGCATAGCTCGGCGGCGGATAGATCGTCGTGTTGTTCTTGAAGACGTTCGGAGAGAATGCCGTGTCCAGAGAGGATGACTGATAATAGCCGTCGAGATGGAAGAAGACCGCCGAGCCGCTATCCAACGACATGTTGTAGTCGACCGTGCCTGTCAGGATATTCTTGGGCGCGCCGGGAAGCTCCGCCCCCTTGGTGTTGATCACATAACTGCCGTCGGCCGCGATCAGCGGCGCGGTCAAAACGGACTCGGTGTAGGTGTAACCGAGACCGTAGTGCCACGGACCTGAGAATGCATTGGCTTGCGCCTCGATTCCTTCCGTTTTGGCTGACTTTCCGTTCTGGACCGCGAAGAAGCCCCAGTTTGTGGTTGATGTGTTGATCTGCGGGTTATGCCAATCCACGTAAAACGCATCGATGTTGTAAACGATGTTTGCAAATTTTCCCTTTGCACCGATCTCGTAGTTGTTCACGGTGTCTGGCTGGTAGCTCAGCCAAGCCGGGCTTTCCGCGAAATTGCCCGAGGTCGGTGTGCCGTTGGTTCCGCCGCGCCGGTACCCTTGCGAGAAAGTTCCATAGAGCATGTTTTCGTGGGCGAAGTTCCAAGATCCGTTGAGCTTGAAAATCGCTTTGCTGTTCGAGGTCCTGCCATTTGAATTGGACGGCGCGTAAAGACCAGCCCACAGCGGGAAATCCATGTGCACCTTATTGGTCGAGCTGTCTTCGAAGTAGCGGAAGCCACCGGTGAGCTGGACCGTTTGAGTGACATGGTAGGTGAGCTCGCCATAGACCGCTTTGCTGACATAGCGCTGCTGGCTGGTGAACAGCCAATCCTGATTGCCCGTTACCGCACTGGCAAGGCCCGGATTGGCGGCATCCCACCATTGCTTGAAGCCCAGCAGAAAGCTGTTTTGAAAGCTACTCTCTAGCTGGTTCTGATAGTAGAGACCGAACACGTAATCGATCGTGTTCTTGCCTTCCGATACCAGCCGTACCTCCTGGATAAAGGCCTTGTCGCCATAGCCGCGTGAGGCTTCCGACGCAGGGCGCGGATAGTTGTAATAGAAATCGGCATACCAGCCGTTCTGCGCGTAGAAGCCGGTATTATCCGAGACGATGTCACCGTGCTGGTCGTAATAGGATGAACTTGAGGTCAGGGTCGCAAAGCCCAGATCCAGATTGGCCTCCATCGCACCAAGCCAGACGTCGCGTGTACCCGGCTCAGGAAGCACGTTTCCGGATTCGTTCGCCTTATAGGGCACTCCATAACCGTTCGCGCCCAGCGTCGTCGTGCGACGGCCGCCGTACTGGTCGCTCTGGCCCATGAAATTGAAGGTCACGTTGAAGTTGGAAGTCGGCTTCCACAGAAGCGCGGCTCGCCCATACCAACCCTTGGCGTAGTCAGCACCGTTCTTCCGGTGATAGACGGCATTCGGCGACAGAACGCCGTTCGGCGCAACGGGTATGCCACTCTTATCGAGCGTGTAGAGGTTCACGTCGTTGGTGACGCCCGGATAGTCGTAGCGTGTGCCGTTCAGGCGCAGTGCGAGGGTGTCGGTGAGGGGGATGTTCACGATCCCTGTCGCCGAAAAGCCGACCCCACCAGAATTGTCGACATGCGACCCCGACACCTCGATGCTACCATTGTACCGGTCAAGCTCGGGTGCGTTCAGGACGTAACGCACAGTGCCGCCGAGAGCCCCGGAACCGTAAAGCGTGCCCTGAGGCCCCTTGAGAACCTCGACCCGATTGATGTCCTTCAGGAGAAAGTTTGCAAAGATCGGCGTATCGTTGACATAAGTCGACACGGTGGCAGCTGCCGAAACCGCATAGTCGCCGAGTGCCGAGCTGTCGACATTGAGCCCACGGATACGGATGCCGTTGACGACGGTGGCATTGCGCGGCCCCCGGTCCACGACCGTCACGCCGGGGATAGAGCGCATCAGCTCCGCGTTGCTCATGACCTGGTTCTGGTCGATGGTCGCGCCGGAAACTGCGCTGATGTTGTACGGTACATCCAGGATGTTCTGGCTGCGCCGTTGCGCCGTGACGGTGACCGTTTCGATCGAATCGGCGCTCGTCTTGCTGGCGGAGGTGCTCTGCGCGGCCGCAGGCGCAATTAGCACAGCTCCAGCTAGTGCAGTGCTGCACAGCAGGCTGGTTGTTAGCCTTGCCGCGGCGGTCCTTTGCAATGCATTTCTTCTCATCCCTACCCCCTTCGATAGTCGATAGTCCAGATGTCGCGTCTGCCTGCTGCCGGGCCCTGTTATGACCTTTCCTTTTCCGGCTTGACGAGCGGCCCCAAGCCGTCAAGCGCGGTTGAGCGCGCGTCCGGCTGATAGGGCGGAAAGACAATTGGATGGTCACGGAAGCTCTTCAGCACCTGGCCGAGGCCATTCCAGCCGCGCTCGCGAACGCGTGCGACGGTGTCGAAGTCGAGTTCAAGTACGAATGCCTCTTGCCCGCTGCCGGCCTGATACAGAATTTCTCCGCCCGGCCCACAGGCGATCGAGCGTCCCAAGCCCAATTGCCCAGCGCCATTGACATTGATGACATAGCATTGGTTCGAGGCTGCAGCGCTGCGCGCCAGCGCAAGCTCAACATCGCGGTCGACGGTGTTGGTCAGGCTGGGCGTAATGATCGCCTCGGCGCCCATCCAAGCCAGTGTGCGAGCGATTTCCGGAAACCAGATGTCATAGCAGATCGACAGACCTATGCGTCCAACGTGCGGCACATCGAAGACGCAGAAGCCGTCGCCGCCGCTTACCCCCGCCTCATAGGGATAGAACGGGTACATCTTGCGATAGCGTGCCACGACTTCGCCGAGCGGATTGATGACGGGCGCCGTATTGAAGATGCGCGCGCCGTCGCGCTCGAAGAGACTGCCTGCCACGAGCCACACGCCGACCTCCCTTGCGAGACGGCAGAATGCCGCCTCACTGGCGCCCGGCATGGGCTCGGCATGGACGGTGTTCACGCCATGGCAGGCGAGTTCGCTGAGCACGACCATGTCGAGCCAGGGAAAGCGGCGCTTCGCCGCGTGAACCTGTTCGGCCATGGCTGTCAGATTCCCGCCATCGGCCAGTTCAAGCTGCAATCCGGCGATAGAAAACGTGCGCACGCCCCACTCCACCTTGAGGCACCCAGAATGCGCAGCAACGGGGGCGCGCCGTAGGGCCAGTTGCGGGCCGTGTATTGGTCCAGTTTCACGCTGTCGTCACACAGAGGGCCCTGACCTGGCCCCATGGCCGCTCGGGGTCGGCTCGGCGACGCAGGGTCAAAAATCACGTTACCTGTTGATCAAGATTGCTTTTTCTTGGTGAAACGTAGACTGCGGAATCCACCAGCCGACCAACGAACGGACCTTCCGCGCGATACCAGCGGATTCGGTCCCCATCGATCCGCGTGCGAAGGCGCGAAACCTCGCCATAGGCCCATTCCTCCCATTGCCGGCACCACAGGTCGCCCTCAATCCACCAGCGCCCCGAATCGCGATCCTCGTTGGCATAGCCCGCACGCCCGATCATGCGACCGTCCTCGTGAAGCTCAATCGTACACGGATCGCCGTAAACGGTTTTGTAAAGGAGAGTGGCGCCCGAAAGCTTCCGGCGCAGGGCTACTCCCCCGAGCCAGCGCTGGTCCCGCTCTTCGGCCGGCAAGGTCTCGCCGCCGCTCATTTCACGAATCACGTCGGCGAGCGCAGCCACGCCGTCACGGATGTGCTCGATCGGGATGCCGGTAATGCCCATTCGGAAGACGTTCGTGGGGCCGGAACTGTCGGTATAGTAGTGACCGACGGGCTCAATCAGCACACCGCGGGCTTCCGCCTGGCGGGCTAGATCGCGCGCGTCGATGCCCTCAGGGCCGCGGACCCAATAAGTCGTGCCCCCGCGCACCGGCGAGATCGCAATCGATTGCGGCCGGTAATGGTTCAGCGCATCCCGCAGCGCGATTAGCCGCTCACGGAAGATCCGCCCCAGCCTCAGCACTGTAGTATCGTAATGGCCGAGCGACAGAAACAAAGCTGCCGTGCGCTGATTGTTGAGCGGGGGGTGCCGCGTCACCAGTGCCCGGAGCCGGCGCGCTTCGCTCACCACCTCCGGCGCAGCAACGAGAAAGCCCAGCCTCAGCCCTGGCGCCAGAACCCGCGACAGCGCACCAACATAGAGCACGCGTTCTCCGCCTGGCATGCTACGCAATGCTGGGAAGGCATCATCCAGATAATTGGTCTCGCACTCGAAATCGTCCTCGAGAATCACGAAGTCCCGGGACGTGGCAAGATCGAGCAGGGCGCGTCTGCGTGCTACCGATAACGTCGCCGCCGTCGGCCGTTGATGACTTGGCGTGACATAGACGAGCCGGGCCGTGTCAAGGCGTGAATCGACGACGATTCCGTCCTCATCCACGGGCTGATATATGATTGGCGCCAACTGAGCGGCCAGGAGATCGTGCATCGCGGGGTTACCTGGCGCTTCCATGGCGACAGGGGTGGTCTGATCCACAAACAGCTCCGTGACCAGATCGAGAGCCTGACGGGTGCCAAGCGTTATCAGGATTTCATCGGGGCGCGCGGTGATGCCCCGACGCGGCAGCACCTTGGTGCGAATCTGCTCGATCAGGAACGGATCATCCGCTTCACCACTGTCGATTGACCATTGCTCGATCTCACGCAGGCCCAAAGCAAGGCGGGTAGCCTCCCGCCATTCGGTGACCGGAAACAGCGAGCGATCGAAGCGGCCCTCGATGAATGGGAAGGGGAATTTCTGCCAATCGGGCGGATAGCGCCAGGTGTCCGACACTCGTGTGCGGCGACGGAAGCGGTGATCCCATTCGGTTACTGGTTGAGGAGCAGCCGGGCCACCGACCCTGTCCACACGCAGTCGACGCTTGGCAACTTCTTCATTGACGTAAAAGCCGCTGCGCTCTCTTGCGATCAGGTGGCCCTCGGCGACCAGCTGCTGATAGACAATTACGACGGTGTTGCGCGCGACCCCGAGCTGCCTAGCAAGCTTGCGGGACGACGGCAGGCGCCGGCCGGCCGGATATACGCCTGCGGCGATCGCATCAATCAGCCTTTGCCGGATACTCCGTTGAAGCGTGCCCGCGTGTGCATCATTGTCGCCTGCGGTTGCGACCGCAGCGGATTCACGTGCTCGACCCCTGCTCTTCAACGACTGCATAGGTGCATGCTAGAGGATAAAAGACAGCGCTTGTCCAGCCGGAAACCAAGTCTCCCGGCCCAGGGTCTCAATGAGCGCCGGTGTCCCAAGAACGACGCTTAC
>JAGWRJ010000107.1 GCA_028869725.1 Alphaproteobacteria bacterium
CGCGCGTCTACGCGCAGATCGACCCGACCGTAGCCTCCAAGCCCGAAGACCTCCCAGCAGCGTCGAGCAGCGTCACGCAGACGGGCAGCAAGCTCCGGTTCTGCTTCTTCGCAACCAAAATGGCGCACCGTGTTGCTGAAGGCCGGGTCCGATGCATTCCACTTGGCGCCATAGCCAACAATGCGCGGACGGCGGTCATCCCAATCGACGAAGCGCATTTCGGCCAGGGGAAGAATTTTGACGCCGGAGCGCTCCTCGATCAGCGCAACATTGAATTCGCGGCCTTCGACGAACGCCTCGGCGAACCATCGCCCGCCAAAGCGCCTTCGGCAGTCGTCGGCTCGGGCCTTTACACCCACTCCCTCGACCACGGCGTCGTCATCAAGACCAAGGGAGGCATCTGCTGTGGCTGACTTGACGATATAGCGGCGCACCGCATTAAGCCCGGCCCAGTCAGGGCCTTCACACCAATCCGGGGTAGAAAGCCCAACCGCGCGCAGGATACGCTTCGTCGCCGGCTTGTCGGAGGTAAGCTGCATCGCCGCCGCCGAAGCCCCGGTGAAAGGCACCCCACGTCTTTCGAGCAGCGCCGGCACGACCGCACTGAGTTCGTCCTGTCCGTCGACACTTTCCACCAGGTTGAATACAAGGTCACAGGCGCGTAGATGCGCGTCCAGCTCCTCAGGCACAAAGGCCGCGCGGGACACAGTGTGACCATTCTGACGCAAAGCCGCGCATATGGCATCGGCCGCTAAGAGGGTATCCAGATCGTCGGCGCGGGCATCTGCGTCCAGACGCGAGTGCAGAACAAGAATGCGCATCCGCGTCAGGCTGCAGCGCGACGCTTGAGCTGTGGCTGGCGTCGCTCGAAGGAGGCCATTATCCGCCCTATCAACTCACGATAGGAGATTCCCAGTCTCTCGGCCATCAGACACAGATCCGAGTGATGGGGACGGATGCCTGCCAGCGGATTGACTTCGATGAAGTGGTGCCGGCCTGCATCATCGCAGCGGATATCCACCCGGCCGCCATCGCGACAGCGCAATGCCCGCCACGCCGCTAAGGCGACCTTGCCGGCGGCCGCCGCATTGGCCGGATCGGCAAGAACGATTTCAACCTTGTCCTCCCAACCGGTTTCCTTGTTGGCAAGACCGTAGCCGTGTCCGACATAATTGGCCAATGGGCGAATTTCAGTGACGCCGAGGACTTCAGCCGACGCACCTGTGCCGGTGATGCCGACCGTGAATTCCCGGCCAGAGAGATAGGTTTCGACCAGTACCGGCTGCTGGAAGCGGCGAAACAGGTCGCGAACTGTGTCGGCCAGTTCTCCCTTGTTTCGGACCAAGGAACGGGCATCGACCCCTTTTCCAGAGCCCTCTGCAACAGGTTTGGCGAACAGCGGATAGTCCAAGGACAACCCTGCAAGATCCCTCTCCTGCTCGATCACGGCAAAGTCCGCTGTGGGCACCCCCTGGGATGCGACCACGCGTTTGGCCATAGCTTTGTCCAGCGCCAGCGCCAGCGTGAGCGGATCGGAGAACACGCAAGGAATATCATACGCTTCGAACAATGCCGGCACCTGGGCCTCGCGTGCGACACCTTTGAGCCCC
>JAGWRJ010000108.1 GCA_028869725.1 Alphaproteobacteria bacterium
CGAAGGGCAGGATCGAGGACAGAACATAGAGCGTCGTTACCACCGCAAAACCGAGAATGGTGGCGCGGCCGACGGTCCGCTCATCGGAAGTCTCCGACATGACGACCGCCCCCTCGATACCGATATAGACCCAAAGGGTGACCAGCATCGTACTCTTGACCTGGTCGAGCACGCTGCCCAGATGGGTATGGCTCGCCGGATGGCTGACCACGGTCCCCCACAGATCACTGCCCCACATGCCCGCCTTCATGGAGATCGCGACCACGAAGAGGAAGGCGATGACCGGAATGAGCTTGGCAATAGTGGCAACGACGTTCAGGGCAACCACGCCGCGGATACCGCGCAGCACCAGCCAGTTCATGATCCACAGGATGGCAGAGGCGACGAGGATCGCCTCCCAGCTGTTCCCTCCTTTGAAATAGGGCGGGAAGAAATAGTTGAAGGAATCCATGACGAGAACGGCGAAGGCGACATTGCCGAAGGCCGCCGAGAGCCAGTATCCCCAGGCAATCTGAAACCCGACATAGCGTCCGAAGCCGGTGCGCGAATAGGCATAGATGCCGGCCTTCAGCTCCGGCTTGACGTCGGCCAGGACCTGGAAACTGCGGGCCAGAAAGAAGATCCCGAGCGCCGAAACCACCCAGGCGATCAGAACTGCACCCAGCGACGCAGACTGTGCCATGTTCTGGGGCAGGTTGAAGACACCACCACCCATCATCGCGCTGACGACAAGGAGCGTGAGGGCGATGAGGCCAATCCGTTTCTTTTCCTGCTGCTGTGGCGTGTTCGCCGTCACGTCCATGCTTGTCATAGGCTCTCCTGGGGTGTTGCCATGCGCCCCGCTCTCATCTGCGATAGAGGCATCAGGCGCATTGGCACGCTCGGCACTGGATCTCGACTTCAACCCGGCTCGACTGAATCTGGCCCCTCAGGGCGTGCGCATTTTATCCCGGGAGAGACCTGCCGCGCCGCGCCACGGCGCCTCGCCCGGCGCCTGTGTCATGGCCCGGGCGACATCGTTGCCGCCGCCCTGGCCCATCAGCCCTCAGTCGCGGAGGGCCAATACGCATCAAGGCCATCGATGCAGAATGGACAAGGGGCAGCGCATCGCGGAATGCGGCAAAAAGGGCCGCGGTCATGACCTGCGGCCCTCGTCCTGACGATATCTGCATGATCCTGCGCTTGCGGGATCCCAAGCTGGCCACCAACGGTACGGACGCGGGCTCATGCATGATGGTTGGCCAGGACTACCCTTGAAGATGCGTCAACCCGATACAGTTTTCCTGCCGTCGCAAGTGTACCGCCACGCCAGCTGCAGGAGCCGGCGTGGCGTCAACACTGGCCTTAGTAGCGATAGATCGCCGTCAGGCCGAAGGTACGCGGACGCAGCGTATAGGCCTCATAGAGCAGCGTCTCCGGATCCTGGTGATTGAGGTCCAGCTGGGGATGGCTGTCGAAGAGGTTGTTCACGAACAGCGCCAGGTTGACATGGCCGAACGTCATACCGCCACGCACCGACACCAGATTGGTGGCAGGATTGGCGACGGAGGTCGGATCATACGACACCGTGATCGGATCGCGGCTCGGGATCATGAAGGGTTCCGGCGCCTGGTATTCGTAGTCGACGCGGAAGAAGGCATGGCGGTGCGCAATCCTGGTGTTGTATTGGGCGCCGACCGAGAAGGTCCAGGGCAGACCGGGCAGCCTGTCACCCTTGTTGGCAAGGACCGGGGCGGCTGCGGTGGTACCCGTGCGTACGGTCTTCGTGTAATGGGCGTCGTCATAGCCGAGGCTCACGTCCAATTCCAAGGCATCGATTGGCAGCCAGGTTGCTTCAAGATCAAAGCCCTTGCTTTCAGCGGTGCCGAGATTTGCGGTGTACTGGAAGCCGCAGGACGGCAGATAGCTTGCCTGCTGGATATTGTCCCAGTTCAGATAGTAGACGCTGCCGGCAAGCTGCAGGGTATGGTGCATCACCACATCCTTTGAACCGGCCTCATAGCTCATCACGCTATCCGAATTGTAGGTGGAGGGCACCGATTTGATGCCGCGTTTGACCAGATCAGGTCCGCAGGCACCAACCGGGAATGGCGGATTGGCACCGCCGATACGATAGCCCTTGGCGACCGTGGCGTAGACCATATCGTCCTGGTTGAACTGATAGGTGACCCCACCCATCGGCGTGACCGGCGTTTCATCCTTCTTGCCGGTATTGGGCGACACATAGCCGAAGTTCTGCGGCCCGTCCGACCAGTTGACGTAGTCGAAATGGGTCTGGGCAACACGCAAACCCGCCTGCAGTTTCAG
>JAGWRJ010000109.1 GCA_028869725.1 Alphaproteobacteria bacterium
AAACCAAAGGAGCTGACCATGCAGGTTACTCATGCAACGAACCAGCCGCTACTACAGGCAACCATGAAGACGCCTGAGCATATAGAGGCCCCGGGTCCGGATCACGACGGCGACGTCGACAACGCGACCACGCCTGCGCCGACTTCAACTGCCTCGACACCGCCGACCGGGATGGGAGTACACGTCAACACCCGTGCCTGACTTTGGGCGTCGGCATGTTCTGGCGTGCCGACGCCGCCTATACGAATAGTGCTAAAAGGATGACTTGGGGTGTAGCCAAAAGTCGGAGGGCAGGGGATTTTGCTGCGTCCCACACACGCCGGTTTCCCTTTGGAGGGGGCTTATTCCTGGCGCTTGGCGAGTTGCCACAACTCCTCCATCTCCGCGAGCGTGGCATCGTTTAGACCTCGACCCTGCTCATTCAGTTTTCGCTCAATCACACCGAAGCGCCTGACAAATTTGGCGTTAGTTCGCCTCAAGGCATCTTCCGGATTCACCCGAAGGTGCCGCGCGAGATTCACAACAACAAAGAGCAGGTCGCCGATTTCGCCTGCAACTTCTTCGTCTGAACCTCCCTGCTGGCGCGCCGCTACAATCTCATCGGCTTCCTCTCGCAGCTTATCGAGAACCCGTTC
Organism: Alphaproteobacteria bacterium; assembly: GCA_028869725.1. Taxonomy (GTDB): domain Bacteria; phylum Pseudomonadota; class Alphaproteobacteria; order Micropepsales; family Micropepsaceae; genus Rhizomicrobium. Next base: position 636 of record JAGWRJ010000109.1, read on the forward strand.
GGGGCTGTCCCAGTCGAACCCGACCGTTGCTGCGCGCTTTTGCAGCTTTATCGCCCGCAGCAACGCGGGCAGGGCCTTGGGAACGTCTCCAAGCAAGCTTTGTCCCTGAACCGCTTTTTCCTGGCGTTCCTGCGCCTTGTGTTCCTCCCAGGCGACAGTTTGCGCTTCCGGGCTATCAATGCCCTTGCTGTCCCCGAACACATGAGGATGGCGACGCACCATTTTCGTGACGACCGCAGCCACGACATCCGCGAAGTTAAATAGCCCCAGCTCCTCCGCCATACGGGAGTGGAACACCGTTTGAAACAACAGGTCGCCGAGTTCGTCCCTTAAGGATGCCCAATCCTGCTCTTCGATCGCGCCGGCAACTTCATATGCCTCTTCAATCGTGTAGGGTGCGATCGAGGCAAAATTCTGAGCGAGATCCCACGGGCATCCTTCCTTGGGGTCACGCAAGCGCGCCATAATGGCAATGAGGGTCGCAATATCCCGCGGGTCAGATGTCATCGTCAGGTTGGATCATGGGGGCGGGGGCAAACGCAAGACCACCGCGCAGTTTGATTACACTCCCGCAGCGGCCATTGCCTTGCCAACAAAGGCAAAAACTTCGGCATCGAGCGGGAGCTGTGGCGCCGCCACAGGGTCAGCGAGTGCGTCTTTCCACACCGCCCCGGCCTTTTGAAATGCCGTCTGGTCACCACCTGTGAACCGATCGATCTGCGCCTTCCACTGGCGGGCTAGATTTGCGGCCTCCGTAGAGCTCGGATCACCTAATTTCATCAGACGTTTGGCCTCTTCAATTAATGTGTTCCACTCGGCCTGAACCATCGCACCGTCGAACGGCCTTGCCGCGAGGCTGACCCTTTCGGCGGAGGAAAAGTGCTTGGCGATGTGGGGCTCAAACAGGGCCCGAAGCTCTGCCTCGGTCGGTGTGCCACCCATAATGGTCTCCTTGGTGAGTTGCGTTAAGTCCTCCAGGGACAGCATGTCGCCGCGTGCCAGCCTATTGCGGGCTCGACGAACGAGCGTACGAGCCCGATGCAGCCGGAGACTCTGCTTTTCCAGGACCTGTTCCTGCAGTTGAAGAACGTCGCTAAGGCTATGCCCACCTAGTAGTTCGGCGATCTGGGCTAAACCCAGGCCGAATGCCTTGAGTGCGAGAACCTGGTGCAGTCGGGCAAGTTCATTGGGACCGTAAGCTCGCCAGCCGGCAGCTGAGCGCATGGGCGTAACGAGCCCGTGCTGCTCATAAAGTCGCAGAGCCTTGATCGAGACGCCAAGGATCTTGCAGGCCTCCTTTGGGCTGAGGAAACGGTTGTTCTCTTTATCACGCATGAAGCGCCTCGCTGACCGTTACCCCATGACCACCGACCCTTGGGGACGGCGCAAGGGGTAAGGGCGGACCTTTCAGGATTTCCGCGGAAAATTGGCCGCCCTGGGTCAGATAAAATTCGTATAAGCTATATTATGAGAACTCACATGGCGATTATGTACTTGAGAAATGCAAAAATGGTCGAATCGGCCAGATTGCCTCTCAGAACCCCCGGTTAGCCCCGGTACATGGTCGTCACGTTCTCATTTGGGCTGACTGGCGTCTGGGTACGGGTCATGTCTGTGGAACACAGTAGCTGTCCTGAGATAATCAGGTTCGAGATGAGCGCTTTTTCCCATGCTTTGGCTGAGGAGTTGCAGGAGTCCTTTGCCGGCACATCTGTTGAAAAGCTTGTTCAATTGCAGGCCGACTCAATAGCTGCTGGCGTCCTTGGACGCTTATCGCAACGTCTGGATATGACTCAGCGAGTCCATGGTAAAGTTCACCAAGGATAACCAACCCTGCGTGAGCCGCCGTTCTGACTTCTTCTAAATCGGCCCTTTTCCAAACCAATATCCGGGACCTATCGAATGGATCGTATTCGGGTTGCACCCCATACTTTTCACCGGCTTTCTGCACTTCGAACTCTCTGAGAGCTTCTGGGTCTATCAGCAGCAAGCGGTTCGGTAGTTCGGTCGACGCCCCCCATATGTGGTGAGCGAATTTGTTTCGAACCCGTCTAGATGGTGTAAGCACTTTATCAACCGCCTGAAAAAGTAGAAAATCCTCCTCTGGAAGCGCGACCGAGGCCGCGCCCATGATCGCCGCACGCCTCGCTTCGCCCCCAGAGAGTGCCTCGTACATGGCCATGGCAGGCTTTGCGTTAGCCTGCATGAGATCGACAAGTATTGCGGACCAATTGAATTCAATCTGCGCGCCAAAGCTGATAATTTCGGTGATGATTGCACAGAGCGTCGGGTATGGCTGGAGAACTCCAGTTCCCCACTGAAATATGGCGCCTGGGCGGACGCGAGAGAGAGGCTGTGGAGGCATGAAGCGTGCCAGATAAGGTTCACGAGGATGAGGTTTTGCGGCGCCTTCTTAAGACGCCGCCAAAGCCGCACAAATCGGAAAGTACACCAAAACCAAATACTGAACCGGACCGTTTCCACTTACAACAAGGCGGCAAGGACGAGCACCAAATCAAGTCAGGCGAAAAGGAGAAATCCTGAGTTCTGGTACTCTTGTATCTGCCTCATCTTAGCCTCTAAAGTCGGATCGGAACTGCTAGCGCCGCGCGATATGCTTAAATGGGCGCCTAAGCTGTAGGGCTGGGGAATTACTAAGTGTTTCGAAATGCTTATGCGATAGCGCGGCAATTTACGCTGCCGGTTGTTATTTCATGCAAGACGATGTCCGGTAAATGTAGCTCTGTGGTCGGGTCATTCGTGGTCATCAATGATGAAGGATGGATTGCGACCGCTGATCACATAGTCGATCATTGGAAAAACATTAGTGAAGCGAGACAACAGGTAAGGGATATCCAATCTAAGAGGGCAGAAATAGAGCGTGACAGTGCCCTCAGTAATACCCAGAAGCGTAAGGCATTAGGTAATTTCATTATTAATAAAGATGCGCCTGACGAAATAAGTATCTGGTGGGGAGGACTTGGGCAAGGAGCTTCAACGCCGGTAGCAATAGCCCAATTCATCCGCCTTCCGACTGTCGACGCCGCGGTCGGTAAACTTTATCCATTTGACCCAGCTTGGATTTCTGGGTACCCAACTATAAAAGATCCGAATAAAGATTACGCGCCTGGCGTGGGCCTATGTAAGCTTGGATTTCCATTGCAACAGATAACACCGACTTGGAATGTGGCAAAATCTGCATTTGAATTTCCCCCTGACGCATTGCCGATGCCCCTGTTTCCAGTGGAAGGAATTTTAACGCGCTTTTGTGATGTTGTTGTTCCGGACGCGCCGCCGCCTCCATTTCGGCTCGCGTGGATTGAAACATCCACGCCCGGTTTGAGGGGGCAAAGCGGTGGTCCGATCTTTGACGAGCAAGGCACTATTTGGGGAATGCAAGTCCGGACGCATTCATACCCGCTGGGGTTTAAAACTGGGACCTCTGAACAGTACTTAAACGTCGGACTCGGGGTGCATGCGGCCACCCTCGTTGGTTTTTTGAGCGACGTGGGCATAAAGTTCAAACTGTCACCCTATTAAGAAAGGTTGGAAGCAATCATGAACCCCTTTTTCGTCGTGACCAACGTGCCCGAAGGTTCATGTGGAACGATCTCGAATGGACCTTCGTGTGACTCAACTGGACCGATGTCCCTCGCAGACCTCTCAAGGCAGCCCAGCCAGGATCGGGAAATGTTTCATATTCCTGCTGCTACCCGTACTACGCAGGGCTTTGTAGCCCCCGGCTTGGCGAAATGGGCGGCTAGTTGAATCAATTATAGTTCTTCCACCCATGACGGCCCCAAAACGGGCGACGAAACGGAGTGACTTCGTAGCCTTGGGCGCGACGCCAGCGGATAAACGCCAGCGCTTGCTGCCTAATTGACCTCGGCTTGGTTAGTCCGCCGATAGGTCAAACGCTTGCCCTTGATGCCTTCCAGAGCCTTATCGGTACGCATGTCATCGGAATAGCCGAGCTTGACGCGGTGGTTCATGCGGAAATCAAATTCGGCCAGATAGCGCTGCAAATGCTGCTCGCCGCAGTGCTGGTAAGTCCCGACCATGCCGCGCTTGAAGACCGAGAAGAAGCCTTCCGCCGTGTTGGTGTGGACGGTCGGCCAGTCCTGAGCGCCACCGAGATTGGGAATATCGGATTGGCGCACATACTCCTTGGAATGGTCCACGGCTTCATGGGCAGCAGTGGCGAACAAGCCGCGATAGACCTGAGCACCATCGGTATGCAGGACGCTGGTGCGCTGGACATTGGCGCGGACTGCGGGGCCAATATCCTCACGGGCCGATGAACGGAGTTTGAAGGAGCGGATTTTGCCGCCGCGCTCGACAAGGCTCAGAACCGTGCGCTTGTGGGCATAGCCGCCAGCCTTGACGCGCTTGCCGTCTTTCTTGCCGATGTAGGTTTCGTCGGCTTCCACGACCTTACCGGGACCTCCGAGCGGGCCAGCATCACGGCCAGAGGGGTTCATAGCCTCGCGGATACGGTGGGCCATAAACCATGCGGTCTTGTAGCTGACGCCCAACATGCGGCTGAGTTGGTGGGCAGAAATGCCCTTCTTGGAGCTGCACAGCAGATGCGTGGCAAAGAGCCATGTGTTGAGCGGTACCTTGGAGCGCTCAAAGACGGTGCCGACCGTGACAGAGAATTGCTTACGGCAGGCATTGCAGAACATGAGACCGTTACGACCGCCAGCGATCCGAGAAGCGCGGTCTAGCGTCCCGCAATGCGGGCAAACCGGGCCATCCGGCCACTGGAGCTTTTCCAGATGGGCGCGGGCAGCGGCTTCATCGGTAAATCTTTTGGGGGGCTTGGAGACCATATGACTACCTTAAGAGTGTTGGCGCACCTTGATTTCACGGAAAGCGCTAAGCGTTTAAAACCAATAGAATTAGACGATGACTTGGCTATTTATGACCCGGACCATCTGCTGCCCGACGAAGACAGTCTGAAAGCTTTCGGGCGTCTTCCCGTGAGAGAGAAACCCGATAAGGCGCGTCAGCATGGACAAACAGAGTAAGGACGAGTTCAAAGCCGCTTTCGGTTTCAGAGACGGTCGCACGCTCAAGCGGAATAACTGATGTCGGCATAAAAACTCTCCCTAACTCATTGTGTTAACAATGTATCGGGGCGGTTTGCATGTGTCAAATATATAATCGCCACTCACATGTGGGTGCACGAGGTTGCCAGCCGCGCTGTGGCTCCCGTAGCTTCGCCGTCCCTGTAGCTAATCGGACCTGATTCCCATGAAATCCGCCTTTGCCGTCGCGTTCGCCACGCTCTTGGCCTGGACATCGATAGCCCTA
>JAGWRJ010000110.1 GCA_028869725.1 Alphaproteobacteria bacterium
GAGCGTCGAGGGTATGTAGAGATTTATGTAGAGGTTGTTGGCGTGGCGCCAATAGATCGATTCGCCATGCTTGGCGTGACTTTCCATACCCGTTCCGACGCAGCACCAGAAATCGTTGAATGGTGTGGAATAGTGTCGGTGCGAACCCGACATCAACGGCGTCATGTACGCAAACATGCCGCTCTGCGGGTTCTGCTGCGCCAGAATGTGGTTGAGGTGGGTCCGTTCGAAATAGTCGAAGAAGGATGCATGCGGCGCGCGCGCATAGAGATGCCGCGTGAGCTTGAGCATGTTGTAGCTTGAGCAGGTCTCGCAGGTCTGGTCGGTGATGTGCGTCGAAATCGTCATCGGCGCCTGGAAATATTCGCGATCGCCATTCCCGCCGATCGTATAGGTGTACCGCTCCACCACATCCTGCCAGAAGAAGGCCGAGGCGACGCCATATTTGCTGCTGCCACTGACCTCATATAGACGTGCGAGGCCGACGAGCTTGGGAATATTGGTATTGGAGTGCTTGTACGCGAGATCGTCGTGGCGATGCGCGAGGGGATCCAGAACCTTGTCGTCGTAAATCGTCTCGGCCATATGCAGCCACCGGCCGTTGCCGGTGCGGGCATAGAGCTCGGCAAAGGATTCGTTGAGTCCACCATATTCGCAGGCCAGCACCTCCTGCACCTGCTGATGGCTGAGGGGAGAAAAGACCCCGTCGAAATACCCCGCCAGCTTCTGCGCGACTGCCAGCGCCCCCTTTGTGTGACAATAACGGTCCGCATCGAGTAAACCGGCGAACAGCTTGTGAATCGTATAGAGCGGCGACCAGGCACCGTTCAGCGAGAACGGCGTCGCATCGATCTGCCCCGCCCGGACCTCCTCGAATACCACCTTGCCGGGATCAACCCGCCCATCCTTCTTGCGCCACAGCCCTCCGACATAGCCATCGTGATACTGCGCCTGGCAGCGCGCCAGTTCCCCGACGATGTAGTCGACCCGACTTTGGCACTGCGTGTCGCCACATTGCGCGTACATATGTGCACAGGCGCTGAGATAATGACCGAGTGTATGCCCGGCTATGCTCTCGCTTTCCCAGCCACCATAGACTGCGCCTTTGGCCGGAAGACCCGCCTGAGTTCGGAAATTGTGCAGCAGCCGGTCCGGCTCAATACGATGCAGATAGGAGAGATTTGCCTGCATCGCATTGTAGTAGGGCGAAGGCAGCAGGCGTACCGCCTCAAGCGGGAAGCTCTCCAGCTTGACAGATCCTGGTGCCCCGGGCCTGGTCTGGGCAAAGGCCAACTGCCCCACACTGGCAAGGCTGAGGGCTGCAGGAGCCGTGCCAAGAAGCAAACCGCGACGAGACACACGGCCAGCGGCAGAGCGTGACATTGATCCGTTCCTCCACGAAAGAGCCGAAGGGGATCAGCTGCAGACGGGTGCGTCAACTATGGTCACGATTTTGTGCATCCGCCGGTACCTGTCCCCATGCCGGAACCATGTCTTCGACCGCCGCCACATCAACCCAAGGTCGCCTGTTCTTGAGCGAGAGTACCGTCGATATTTCCCCACAGCCGACCTTCAACTGAAGATCAAGGCTACCATCGTCGCTGCCGGAGCGATGATCAGTGAGTTGAAGCGGTGCAACCTGCTCAAACGAGGACCGACACAGCGGCGAGCCACAGGACACCACCACAGCCAAGTCCCGCAAGGACAACGCGAGAAGGGCCGACGCTGCGAATGGCAAGCACACAAGCCCCGATCATCCCGATCGCAGCAAAAAGCAGCCCGGGCTGCGCGTAGGCTGTAGCTGCCCATAATCCGACAAAATGCAGACCAGCGATAATGCCTACCACAGGCATAATGAGCTCCGTGCGCCGACGACGTACGAGCCAACCAATACTGCCTGCAATGGCCAGCACTTCAAAAATCACGGTCACATCGTAAATTATCCAGCGAGCATGGACCAGCGGAGTTGGCGCAGCATATCCATGAGCACGCAGCAGCAACAGGGCAGTACCTGCAGCCACGACGCCGCTGAGCATGAGGGCAGCGTATCGGTATCGCCTTTCCAGCGCGAGACATCCGGCAACGATCCAGCCATAGCCAAACCCGAGCCCGATTAGCGCACCGACGTACTGATCCATTCTCCCCTCCCACCTCGCCTTTGCGATCACTACAACACTACCGCACGTTCGCGCTCTGTAACAGCGGAACCGGCGCCTGTGCTCATGCATATCGTTACAGGACCCGGCGGCGCCTCAGGGCCAAGAGCTGCGGCAGTACCTCTAGCCTGCCTGCGTGATACCGTAGGCAGTGGCGAATCAATCATGCCGCGCGCCTAGGCAACCCGGTGACGGAACATCCAGGTCGCGATGCTGAGCGTGACCAGTGCAATGACCGCCATGGGCCAAAGATAGGGAAGAAGGTCCGCTACACCTATGCCTTCGAGATAGACTCGCTGCGCGATCTGAATCGCGTAGCGAAGGGGATTGGCGTAGGTCACGATCTGCAGGGCATCCGGCATGTTACTGATCGGTGTCGATAGGCCCGAAAGCAACGTCGCGGGCATGATGACAACCATACCGTACAGCATTGCCTGCTGCATGGTCATCGCGATCGATGAGAGAAATATGCCAAGCCCCACTGCGGCAAGCACAAAGAGAACAAGTCCCATGTAAAGAACGGCAAACGAACCTGCGAATGGTATGCGGAACCAAAGCTGGGCCACCAGCAGAATATTGGTGGCCTGGAAGATGCCGATCATCATCGCTGGAACAGCTTTGCCGATCATGATTTCAGCCGGCCGGATGGGCGTGACCAGAAGCTGATCGAAGGTGCCCTGCTCGCGTTCCCGTGCCACCGACATTGCAGCGAGCATCATGGTCTGAATCAGGGTGATGGTACCAATCAGGCTCGGGATCATGCTCCAGCGGGTCTGGAGATTGGGATTAAACCAGGCGCGCATCACCACCAGGGGCTGATCGGAGGGAAGTCCATGATTTTGTCGCCATTCGGAATTGAACGTGTTGATGATGGCCGCTGCGTAGGATGTCGCAACACCCGCCGTGTTGGAATTGCGACCATCAGCGATCACCTGAATGTCAGCAGGCTGGCCCATAATGAGATGTTGCGCAAACCCCTTTTGGATCTCGAGCGCCAGCAATACCTGGCGGCTGTTGATCATCGCTGCAAGCTTGGACGGATCTGCCAGCGTGGCCACATGGGTGAACACGGGCGCGCCGTCAAAATGCGCGATAAGCTGATGGGAAGCGAAGCTGTGGTCCTGGTCAATTACGGCGAAGGGAACATGATTGAGGTCGTAGCTCGCAGCATAGCCAAAGATCAGGCATTGCAGAATGGGGGGGACCACGACACTTGCCCTGCTCTTGGGGTCCTTAAGAATCGCGAGCAACTCCTTGCGAATCAAAGAGAGAATGCGCCACAGGGCGTCGACAAGTTCAGTCATGCGAGCGACTTTCGAGTGACAAACCAGGACAATGCAGCGAGCCCCAGAACCATCACGAATAGAACCGTCATATCGGGTACCACGAGACTCCAGACATTGCCCGCCAGAAACAGGGTCTGCAGCAGCGCCACGAAGTAACGGGCCGGTAGCACATAGGTCAGCAGCCGCACCGCGACCGGCATGCTGCGAATGTCGAAGAGAAAGCCGGAAAGCATCATGGCAGGCAGGAAAGTCACTATGAGTGTCAGCTGGCTAGCGACAAACTGACTTCGCACGGCCGATGAAATCAGTAGGCCTATGCCCAGCGCGATCAGCAGATAGAGAATAGAGCTGATACCCAGGAGCAGGAATGACCCGCGGAATGGAACATGAAACATGACACGTGCCGCAAAGACGCACAGTGCAAGACCGATCAGACCCATCGCAAAATAGGGCAAGGTCTTTCCAAGAAGAATTTCTGCAACCCGAACCGGTGTTACGAACAAGGCCTCAAGCGTGCCGCGCTCCCATTCCCTTGCCACGACCATGGTTGTCAGAAAAGCACCGATCAGCGTCATGACGAGGACAATGAGACCTGGTACCAGGAAATAATGGCTGTCGTTGGCCGCATTGAACCACAGCCGGTTCTCGATGATCACTGGCCCGGCCTGGGCCTGATAACCTTCGGCCTGACGCTGTGCTGCCCAGGCGCCAAGCACAGCTTCCGCGTAGGATTCAATAATACGAGCGCGATTGGCGTCGGCGCCATGGACAATGAGCTGAACCCTCCCC
>JAGWRJ010000111.1 GCA_028869725.1 Alphaproteobacteria bacterium
AGTCGCTCGTGATAGCAAAAGCGAGGCACTTCCGCGCCCGCCTGTTCACAGGCCTGTAATAGAGTGATCGATTCGTCTGCCTCGATCTCGTTCCCATCAATGATAAGTTTTCGGCTTGCCATCACAGCATCCCGTCATCGGTCGTAGAGGTGTTGAGTTGCAGATCCCGAACGGCACCCGCATCCAGGGGCTGCTGCGTCAGCAACGACGCAGATGCGTAGCAGCGCGGATCTTTTACCGTCATGCTCATCTCCTATTCGGCCGCAATGGGAGTTGATGCGGCTTTGCGCTCAGTCATCCTCCGCTCCATTTCCGGCCGGAAATGGCGTATAAGACCTTGAATGGGCCAGGCCGCAGCATCGCCCAGTGCACAGATCGTGTGCCCCTCGACTTCGCGGGTGACTTCATACAGCAAGTCAATTTCTGCGGGGCTGGCGTCGCCCTTCTGCATCCGGCCCATTACTCGCCACATCCATCCGGTACCTTCCCGGCACGGCGTGCACTGCCCGCAACTCTCGTGCTTGTAAAAGTAGGAAAGCCTTTGAATGGCTTTGATGACGTCAGTGGATTTATCCATGACAATCACCGCCGCTGTGCCAAGACCCGACTGCACAGCTTTCAGCGAGTCAAAATCCATCAAGACATCGTCGCAGATGGACTTCGGTATCAACGGAACCGATGCCCCACCTGGAATGATGGCAAGCAGATTGTCCCAGCCACCGCGGACGCCACCTGCATGGCGCTCAATAAGTTCGCGCAGCGGAATACCCATTTCTTCTTCGACGTTGCATGGCCGATTTACATGACCGGAAATACAAAACAGCTTCGTGCCTGTGTTGTTTGGCCGACCGAGTCCTGCAAACCACTGCGCTCCGCGCCTCAATATGGTAGGCGCAACAGCTATACTCTCGACATTGTTAACCGTGGTCGGACAGCCATAGAGACCGACATTGGCCGGAAAAGGAGGTTTAAGACGCGGCTGCCCCTTTTTCCCCTCCAAGCTTTCCAGAAGCGCTGTTTCTTCACCACATATGTAGGCACCGGCGCCATGATGGACGTATAGGTCGAAGTCCCAACCATGGACGTTATTCTTACCAATCAGGCGAGCTGCATAGGCCTCGTCCACTGCACGTTGAAGGGCCTCACGTTCACGGATGAATTCACCACGCAAATAGATATACGCCACGTGGGCACGCATAGCGAAGCTTGCGATCAGACAACCTTCAATGAGGGTATGCGGATCGTGCCGCATAATCTCTCTGTCCTTGCAGGTACCTGGTTCGGACTCATCACCGTTGACCACCAGATAGTGGGGGCGTTCCTTCACTTCCTTGGGCATGAAGGACCATTTGAGCCCTGTAGGAAATCCAGCCCCACCTCGTCCACGAAGCCCAGACTTTTTCATCTCGTCAACGATGGCGTCCGGACCGCGCTCAAGGATTTGCTTGGTTCCGTCCCATGCGCCGCGCGCCATGGCCCCTTTAAGGCCCGGATCATCGAAGCCATAGAGATTGGTAAAGATGCGATCTTGATCAGTGAGCATCAGCGAGTGGTCCCCGGCGACTTGGGCTCAGCAGCGCCATGTCCCGAAGCGCCCTCACCCTTAAGATTAGCACTTGCGTCCATTACATGCCCTTCATCACGATCCGCGCTCGGCATCCGAATAATAGCTGCTCGATCAAGCAGGGTGGTGGCGCCGCCAAGCGGTTCAGAGGTGTGGCGCCCATTTTGAGGACCGGGCTTTGGTGTTTCGCCCCGACGCAGAGCTTCGATCAACGCCTCGGTCTTCGGACCATCGAGATCTTCATAAAAATCGCTCCCGATCTGAAGCATCGGCGCGTTGACGCACGCCCCCAGGCACTCGACCTCCATCCATGAAAATTTGCCATCGGCCGAAACCGCATGTGGATTCGCATGAATGTGCTTCTTGCACGCAGCAACAAGCTCGTCCGAGCCACGCAACATGCATGGCGTCGTCGTGCAGACCTGGACCACGTATTCACCTGCGGGCGCCAGGTGGAACATGGTGTAGAATGTGGCAACCTCCAGCACCCGAATGTACGGCATGCCCAGAATCTCGGCGACGTGTTCAATCATCGCCTTGCTTACCCAGCCTTCCTGTTCCTGGCCGATCCATAGCGCCGCAATCACAGCCGAGGCTTGCCGCCCGGCAGGATATTTGGCGATCCACTGCGCTACCCGGTCCTTGTTGGTAGGGCTGAAAGAAAAGTGGGACGGTTGAACTTCATCTGGGGCCAAGCGACGTACACTCATCGATCTACCTCCCCAAACACGATATCGAGTGATCCAAGAACGGCCGACACGTCTGCAACCATGTGTCCCTTGCACATATAATCCATGGCCTGAAGGTGTGCATAAGACGGTGCACGCAACTTAACTCGATACGGCTTGTTTGTGCCGTTGGCGACGAGATAAACACCGAATTCACCCTTGGGGGCCTCGACCGCCGCGTAGGCTTCGCCATCCGGAACATGATAGCCTTCGGTATAAAGCTTGAAGTGATGGATCAATGCCTCCATCGAGGTCTTCATCTCCGCCCTGCGCGGCGGAGTAATCTTCTTGTCTTCTGCCAGAACCGGACCTGATGGCATCTTCTCGATACACTGCATCATGATCTTGTTGGCTTCGCGCATCTCATCTATGCGCATTAAGTATCGATCATAGTTGTCGCCATTTTTCCCGACGGGAATCTTGAATTCGAGGTCACTGTAGCACTCATAAGGCTGATTTCGTCGCAGATCCCAATGAACACCGGTAGACCGCAGCATCACACCCGTCATACCCCACATCTCGGCATCCCGACGCGTGATCTTGCCGATTTCAACATTGCGCTGCTTGAAGATGCGATTTTCCGTAAGCAGAACTTCGATATCATCCAGGGTCTTAGGGAACTGACGGCACCATTCATGGATGTCTTCGAGCAACTGCGGGGTTACATCCTGATGCACGCCTCCGGCTCGAAAGTAATTGGCATGCAACCGAGCGCCTGATGCACGCTCATAAAACACCATTAACTTCTCTCGCTCCTCAAACCCCCACAGAGGCGGGGTCAAGGCACCAACATCCATCGCCTGTGTCGTAACGTTCAGCAGATGATTGAGAATTCGGCCAATCTCGCAAAATAGAACCCGTATATACTGAGCGCGCTTCGGGACCTCTAACCCCAGCAAACGTTCCACGGCCAGCACAAACGCGTGCTCCTGATTCATCGGACATACATAGTCCAGACGATCAAGATACGGCATGGCCTGAAGATACGTCTTGTGCTCCATCAGCTTTTCGGTTCCGCGATGCAGAAGACCGATATGCGGATCGACACGAGTGACAACTTCGCCATCGAGATCAAGCACCAAGCGCAGCACACCATGTGCCGCAGGATGCTGGGGACCAAAGTTGATCGTAGTCTTGGTGGCAGCTTCGACCGCCTCGGTGTCCGGCAACGCGCTCATTTCTTACTCTCCGCAGCTTTTTCGTCGCCTGGAAGAATGTAGTGGGCTCCCTCCCACGGGCTCATGAAATCAAAGTCTCGGAATGCCTGCTGCAGCTGCACCGGGGCATAAACCACGCGTTTGACTTCATCGTCGTAGCGAACCTCGACGAACCCGGTCAGCGGAAAATCCTTACGCAGTGGGTGTCCGGTAAAACCATAATCCGTCAGGATGCGGCGCAGATCAGGGTGATCAGTAAACGTCACCCCGTACATGTCGAAAACTTCACGCTCGAACCAATTTGCTGCCGGAAAGATACTAACGATCGAAGCGATCGCTGTGGCTTCATCCGCCTGCAATTTGACGCGAACTCGGAAGTTTTTGGAAATTGATAGCAGGTGATAAACAATATCAAAGCGCTTTTCCCGCTGCGGATAATCTACTCCGCAGATGTCGATCAACAGCTTCAGCTCAAACCGCGGATCATCATGCAGCGTGCGCATTACTGACAGGATTTTACCAGCATCGACACAAAGCGTCAGTTCGCCATGAGCAATGCTGTGCGTCAGCAAGCTATCTCGCAGGCTTTCGCCGATCTGATCGGCAAGATTACTTAAAATATCTGACATTGCGCTCACCCCTCAGCGCTCAAGCGTGCCGGTGCGCCGGATTTTTCGCTGCAGCAGCAAAATACCGTACACCAACGCTTCAGCCGTAGGTGGGCAACCGGGCACATAGACATCCACCGGCACGACGCGATCACAACCGCGCACGACGGAATATGAATAATGATAGTAGCCGCCCCCGTTTGCACACGATCCCATCGAGATCACATACCGAGGTTCAGGCATTTGGTCATAGACCTTGCGCAGGGCCGGCGCCATTTTGTTCGTGAGCGTACCTGCCACGATCATGACATCCGACTGTCGCGGTGAGGCTCGGGGGGCAATCCCAAAGCGCTCGAGGTCATAGCGTGGCATCGATGCCTGCATCATCTCTACCGCGCAGCAGGCAAGCCCGAACGTCATCCACATCAGTGAACCCGTGCGCGCCCAAGTCACCAGGGAATCGAAACTCGCAACAAGGAATCCCTTGTCGGCCATTTCCGCCTGTGCGGCACGGAAGTACGGGTCGTCATCACTGCGAAACACGCCGCCTTCAACGCCGGCACGGCCGGCCATAAGAGCGGGTGTCTTCCCGGGGCTCACTCCCATTCGAGGGCTCCCTTCTTCCATTCATATACAAAACCGATGGTCAATACCGCGAGGAACACGATCATTGACCAGAATGCGAAAGCCCCGCCTCGTCTTAGCGTGATAGCCCAGGGAAACAGGAACGCGACCTCCAGGTCGAAAATGATGAACAGGATCGACACCAGATAGAACCGGACGTCGAACTTCATCCGGCTGTCTCCAAAGGCGTTGAAGCCACATTCATAGGCTGACAGCTTTTCCGGATCAGGCTTCGACGGCGCGATCAGCATTGGGATCACGAGCAAGGCGACCGAGATCACCCCGCCAATGCCGAGAAAAAGTAAGATGGGCAGATACTCCATCAAGAGCGCGTTCATTGCATGTTCCTTCGGTGGCCGGACGGCCACAACGATCCAGCGGGATCTAGGTCATTTCGCGGGCGCAGTATAGGCAGGACGGGTGCGTACGCAACGCGCGGTTTAGCGCAAGATTCGACAGAGCGACAAAGGAATTCTTGGAAAATCGCCCGGCAGAACCGGAACGGACCTATCCGGCAGACCCTTATCTGCGACAGGTTTCCTGTGCCATCACCTCCCAGAAGGAGGATGGCGGGAGCGACGGGGCTCGAACCCGCGACCTTCGGCGTGACAGGCCGACACTCTAACCAACTGAGCTACGCCCCCCGCGGGTCAGCCCAGGTTTCGTGGGCCAAGCGCGAAAGAGCGCCCGTGTAGGCTTCGCGCTGGTCCAAGTCAAGGCGCATGAGAGCCCCGGC
>JAGWRJ010000112.1 GCA_028869725.1 Alphaproteobacteria bacterium
ACTGCGGAGATGTTGACCAGGGGCGGGCGAGACCGAATCGTCCGAGCGGGTGGTCAGGACGACGACCCAGGGACGACAACCGCAGCAGGAAACGTGCAGGTTGCCGTGCGGACCACCGAATCAAAATGATGTTCGATTCCGTCCAAGTACAGTTTTTGTTTTAGGGGATGGTGGCCAGGGGCGGAATCGAACCACCGACACGCGGATTTTCAGTCCAATATGGATTCGTAGCCTTACACCTCTGTGCATCATGATGCATTAGAAATCAATAAGTTAGAATGCACCCACTTGCACACCGGTGCACGAAGTCGCACCCGCACTATGGCGTAGGAATGGCACAGAATTGCTGAATAACGGGAGCACCGCTTTAGTCAGGCTGATCAGCGATACCAAATTGTTTAACAAGGTTTGCAAGCGTCATGTTCTCAGCTATAGCATCATGAGGGATCAGTACATACCTCCACGGTTTTCCACTGTGTTGCGCTGAATAGGCAGCAGCGTTCGCGCACCACCGTACCGCAACGTCCCGTTTTGCAAGTACATCTGGCGAGTCCAACTGATTGCGTGCCTTCGGTTCTAGCATATAGATCGCGTCGTCGGTTTCGGCTACGAAGTCGGGCTGGTATTCCTGTGGATTGCCGCCGTTTAGCGCGTAAAAGAGTTGGAATTGCCCACGCGCTGGCTTGAACCACTTGATGGAGTCACGTTCCAGAATGACAGCCAATTTTCGCTCTGCATCGGAATCGAACTTCTGCACCTCATACAAGCAGCGCCGGAATCCTCCGAACAGATAATGCGCCATGTTGCTGCGGTCTTTAGGAGCAACTCGATAATCAGCTGGTGATTCGTTGACCCCTAGCGTGTAGGCGCTGGGCTTCAGCTCGGTGAAACCTTTGCTCACCTTCACTTCGTAGTCCGTAGCATCTTCAAAGTAGTGCTTCTGCATTTGGGAATAGATAAACTCGGTTATTGGCTTTTGATAGCAACGCAGAACTTTGCGCGTATCTTCTTCTGAAAGATAACCCTTGAAGTGAGAGACTACCTGCCCGGCCAGGCCGTAAAGAAGGTCTGCCTGATCGTCGTAGGACACGTCGTCGAAATCCACCAGGCCGCTGACCACGTAGTCCTCGATCCTCGGTTCCTCAACGCCACCACGCCCAAGAGCTACCACGTCACGCTGACCGGTACGCAGATGCTGCACCCACAGCTCGTCCGATACGGGCGGGTAATTCAAGGTAGCGAGGTCAAGCTTGAATGATCTGAAGCCGGCTTTCACTTTACCCTTCGGCACCACCAAGATGCGTGGTATATCAATCGTGCCACGAATGAGCTCGGCGATTGTCTTATCCACTATTGAAGCTATATCTGGCTTCTCAGTCACGCCCTCAAGTTTCAATTGAGCGGGTGTGCATTCTGCTTCCACGATTTCCACAATCCGCTCTTTAATATCCGCTAGTTGCAATGCGGTAATGGACGGCACCTTCTCTGGCTGGTTTTCAAGGCTCTGGATAGCCCGAAATGCCGCCTGCGCCACAAGCTGTTCTTCAGCCTTGGCGAATAAGGGCGGTTTTGTCGCACCGGCAAGTTGGATACTGCCCGTCATTGCCGCAGGGATTAGACCGAGCGTGTTGGCAAGCACAGATTGCGAAACAACCGTTTTGGTCTTCTGTCCTAGTTGGCCGGCATCAAGCACAACCGCCTGCAATCGGATTGGCGAATCTGCGCGGTTCGCCTCGTCCACGATCTCCTGAAATTTGTCGTGAGCGACAATGTTGAGCCGGTCTGCTGCGGTGACACCGGCGCGCTTACCGTAAGGAAGTCGCAAGCCGCGCCCGATGGATTGCTCAATCAGGGTTCTTGCATTTGCTGCGCGTAACGGCACGATCGTATACAGATTCGTCACGTCCCAGCCCTCCTTGAGCATGTTGACGTGAATGACAATCTCCGTTGGCTCCTCAGGGTCCTCAACCTTGAGCAGCCGCTCCACGATTTCATCGCCTTCCTCGCTCGACTTGGTGCTGGAATCCACTTGGATCACCTTGTCTTTATACCGGCCTTCAAAGAATCCATTGGACTGAATCAATGCCAGCAATTCGCCAGCATGGGTTGTATCGCGCGCAATCACTAGCAGAAATGGCTTTACAACTTGGTTACCAATTTCGCGTCCATAGGTTTCAAGTTCCACTTTCACGCTCTCATGCAACCGGATACCATCCTCTAGCTTCATCCGCTCGATCTGTGGCGCCGACATACCTGCAGGGTTGAAGTCTTTGCGCGTGACTACCGCAGGCTCTTTCACGAAGCCGTCAGCCATCGCTCGCGCTAGCGGATAGTCGTAAATCACGTTCCTGAACGGCACCGGCCCGCGGCTGGACTCGGTAAACGGCGTGGCCGTTAGTTCCAACCCCAGGATCGGCTTCAGCTCGTTGATGGCTCTTACGCCAGCACTGGCACGGTAGCGGTGTGACTCGTCCATCAGAAGCACAAGGTCGGGTAGGTTTGCAAGGTAATCGAAGTAACTTTCGCCGATGTATTCCGACAGCCGCTTGATGCGCGGCGCCTTGCCGCCACGAACCTCGGAGTTGATCTTGGACACGTTGAAGATGTTGATGCGCACGCCGCCGAACAACGCGCCGCTCGCTGGATCGCGCTGATCATAGTTATCACCAGTGATTAGCGCGGGTGGATTGACGGCAAACTCGGCGACACCCTTAAACACGTACTTCAGCGTATTGGGGGTGAAATCCGCGATCAGCTTATTATAGATAGTGAGATTGGGCGCCAGCACGAAGAAATTGCTAATACCCTGTGCGAGGTGAAGGTAACTGATAAAGGCACCCATCAACCGGGTCTTGCCAACACCGGTTGCAAGCGCAAAGCACAGCGATGGAAATTCGCGCTCGAAATCCGTCACTGATGCAAACTCACTTCTGATCGCCTCCAGCGAAGCGCACACATTCATATCCTTACTTGGCGGCGCAATCTCAGTGATGCGATCCAGAATCTCCAGCGAGCGACGCTGCGGCGGGCGCAAGCTCAAACGTCCGGCAATCGCGTTGACGTGGCGGTTCACTTCGCCTCTCCGTCGTCGAACAAGCCCTGCTGCCCTGCCTTGGGCGGCACTTTTGGCAAGTTTTCCACTTGCAAGCTGTAATCGTCGTGCCCCCACTCGCAGCGCGAAAGCACCTGCTTCGGAATCTTGCGTACTGTTAGATTTTCGTATGCATCCGCACGCGCACGGAACGCCGTACATAGCACCAGCAAGGAGCGTTCTGGCCCCACTTCATCGTTCAACTGCTGCAACTGCTCGTGGTTCAAGCTGGCAGTGGTGATGTAAAGAAAATCGCGCTCGGTCGAATGGCCGTGCTGCCAGTACACCGAATCCGACGGCGCGTAGGTGAAGCCTTCCAGCTTGCACAGCGCCTCGGCCAGCATCGCCGCGTTGTACTCGCGGTTGATGACCCAGTTGCCCCACTTGTCCTTTGCCAGCAGCGAAGGCGCCAAGCGGTAATAACGGAATCCTCCGCCCCCCTTCCAGCCCACAGCCTTGGTGATGCCGCCGGCGTCCTCGCCGTCAATGACCTTTTTCAGTCGCGGGATGATGTGCGTGTGGCAGTGCGCGCCCAGTTCCACCATGATCCAGCGTCGGCCCATCTTCTGAGCCACGGCGCCCGTGGTGCCGGAACCGGCGAAGGAATCGAGGACGAGGTCGCCAGGATCGGTGGCCAGCGTCAGTATGCGTTCAAGCAACCGTTCCGGTTTGGGAGTATCGAAAAGATTCTCATCAAACAATGCACGCATCTCTTTCTTCGATTCGTCATTGTGACCAACCTCGTTGTAACTCCAGATAGTTGTGCACGGAATCGAATCAACAACTTCCGATAGAAATCGTTTGTAAGCAGGCCGAGCATCGCCTTCAACGCCGAACCAGATCCTATTGTCCGCTATCAGCTCCGCAAATTTCTCCTTTGTGTAGCGCCAACTTGTTCCTGATGGTGGAAGAACCTCCCGACCAGAAGGCAACATGACAGGAAAGATGGCGTAGTCACGGGCCTCGTTGCGCAAAACGTCGCTTGCCTTCCAAGGGCCGCGTGGGTCGTTGTCTCGATTCGTATACCTACCTGTCTGCTTATCTGTCTTCGGAAGCCGGCCAAGATTGAACTTGGCAAGATTCTTTGCCATAACAAGAACAAAGTCGTGAGACGTAGAAAAATATTTCGAGTCTGATTTCGGCGCGTATTTCTTCTGCCAGATGACAGTTGAAACAAAGTTCCCGCGACCAAACACCTCATCGCACAACACCTTCAGGTAGTGCGCTTCGTTGTCGTCGATCGTGATCCACAGCGAACCGTCGTCCGACAGCAGCCGCCTTATCAGCTCCAACCGGTCACGCATCAGCGACAGCCACAGCGAATGCTCGACGCCGTCGTCGTAATGGGTGAACGCGCTGCCGGTGTTGTACGGAGGATCGATAAAGCAGCACTTCACCTTACCCGCGAACTCCTGCTCCAGCGCCTTCAGCGCCAACAGGTTGTCGCCGAAGATCAGCCGGTTGTCGAAGATGTCGTGCTCCGTCACCCGCTGCGCCGCGTGGTACGACTTCGCCGGATCCTCCAGCAAAATCCGCGGCTCCAGCTTCGGCCGGCTCTCCTTCCCGATCCACGTTAACTCAAGTTTTTGCTTGTTCGTCATTCGCCAGCCGTCCCAGCTCGATCATCTGCGCGCACATATTCAGGCCAATCGATTAGGGCGGCGTGCCCTTGTGCACGACAATCAGGGCACGATCAACGTAGCTCTTCAATTCAGTCGCACTGATAGCCACCGTATCGGCGTCGGGGTTGGTGTCATGATGGAACTGACCGGCGTAGTCATTTATCTCGGTCAGCTCATCAACGAGGTTCTTTGCATAGCACAATGGGTTCGATCCCGTTGCATCGCGAATGAGGCGGATGAGCTGACCAAACAAAAGGTCTGTTGGAAGAAGTCCTGGGAACCGACGATAGAGATAGCCTTCTAATAGTGGCCGTATTGCTTTGGCCACCGCAACAGGATCGCCGCCTTGCCCACTCGCAATTCCGTAAAGCATTCTATGATGTTTGGCGTAGAGCGATTCGCACTCCACGTCTATGTCGATCGGCGCGAATCCAGTGTAGCCGTTGGCTATTGCGACAAGTTGAAGGATGCCGATAGGTCTTGCATTGTCGTCCTTTCTCATGGCATCACGTAAATCGCGTAAGAAATACGCATCATGCGCAAGCACAATGAGTTGCGCAGCCAGGGAACCGACCCTTCTAAGCACTGCGATGGTATGGTGCCGACGATTCCTGTCCAAGCTGCACATGGGGTCGTCAATCACGACAACCCGATCTGTCAACTTCGGGTCACTGATTGCACAAGCGATAAAGAACGCAAACGCCAGTGTCCGTTTATCACCTTCGCTAAGGGCCTTGGCAAACGGCGGCATGCCAGATTCCACTGGAATGGACTTTCCGCGCATACATAGGCCGTACTCGGCTCTTGGCGCGTTGCCTCGAAAATTCGCGCTCATGCCCTCTATGCTGAACATTGCCCCGAACTTCTTCAGGAGTGAATTGATCGACCCTTGGTACTTGCTCAGCGTTACTTCCATCAGCTGATCGAGTTTCTCCCGTGCCGTCTTTTTTGCCTCGTCGGCAACGGTTAGGTTCGTTCGTGCCCCGGCCAGCTGATTTAATAGATCAACGACTTTCGGTTCGTATCGTGACGTTCCGAGTTGAACCTGTTGCAATCGTGCCTGCAGCTGTTCGGTACTTTCACTGTTTAGCTGCGTCTTGTACTTGTTGATAGCGTCATTCGCTGCCTTGATTGAGGCGTTCAACATGCGGATCGGTGCCACAACCCGCTCCCAGAGTTGCGCCGCCTTGGCTTTATCCTCAGGGCTCCCAACTGATTCCGCAGGAGTGAGCTGCTTACAGTTGAGCAAGCCGCTAATGAGTTCGCGAAATGACGTAAGCGCGGCGTTCGCCTCCTCCCGCTGGAACACGATTGGGGGCAACAGCACATAATCTGACCATGCAGAACAACGAGCGCTCGCGACCCTGGCCGCTTGGGAGACGCCATCGATAATACTTGGTGCGTAACTTCGAGCAGTGTTCTCTGCGAGTACCGCGATCTTGTCCTTCAGATCTGCATAGGCGGCATCGAAATGGGCTTGGTAGGAGCGTACAAGATCGCTGCCGCTCGTATCCTGATTGCAATAAGGGCATGTGGCGCCGCCCCCGAACTGGCGGCCTTGACTCAACCATGTCTCCGCGCCCCTCCCGCCCAGTTTCGCAATGTGCTGTTTGACCCGCGCTTCAGCTTCTTTATGTACGTTTGCGACCGACAAAGCCAGTTTTGCAAAAACTTCTTCGATGTTAAACTCCGGCTCGGAAATGGCTTCGGGTGCAAGCTTCGCCTGAATCGCCGCAACACTTTTTGCCGCAGTGATGCGTTTCTGGAGATCGGTGGTTTGCTTGTCGGCGTCTAGTACTCGCGGCAGACGCTCGAACTGAGCCAAGGTCACCCCACCATGGAACCCCGACAGCTCCCGCTCAGCGTGTTGCACAGCTTGAGCCGCCTCGCGTGACGCCGCAGTTGCTTCTTCGACCTTTTGACGTGCCGCGACCGCCGCCTCACCCAACGCAAATTCCAGAAGATGCCTGCGGTGGTCAGTGCTTACCTCACCACCTGAGTGGACGTTGCGTCCGATGAAGTCAGCGTCAAACACCAAAAGTTCTGAGCGGGCTTCGGACCACGCTCCGCTCTGAAACGTTACCTTGTACCCATTGCCGAACTGAAGCACGACTTCGGGCGCGCTGGTACCATCAACCGTCTTGCTTGCCTCGATCAATAACGGGTCGTTGATAGCCGCCGAGCGCAAAACTGTCGCAAGTGTTGACTTCCCGCGACCGTTGTCAGCATAAACAAGCGTGGCCTTCTCGAGCTTATGCGGCTTGCCATTGGCCTGGTACAACAATCCGACCCCTTGGATACTCTCGATTCGCTCAAGCATCACATCTCCCCTGTGCCCAAGCACTCACAACAAATGGACGATTATGCCTTTGCGTGGTCATTCGGTTGATCCGTCATCATCAAAGCCAATGGCCTTCAGACCCAATCCTTCAATTTCCTGAAGCGACTTGCCTGCAATCCCTTGTAGATCACCATACATCCCAACAGTTGATCTCATGACATTGTCAATCTGGATTTCACGCTTTGCCCATTGTTTTTGCATGACCTTCTTCTCTTTTGCAAGGTCGTCCTGCATTGAAGAAAACGCTTCCACGATGGCTTCTACCCGTTGCCGGAAACGAGATCCGGTGAGATATTGATAGAGCAGCTCGGCCTTGGTCTGCTGGCCAACCGAAATCTGCCGGGCCGTATTTACCTGCACGAGCAGGTCGCGAAGAATGGTTGCCATAGGCACAATGACGCGATGACTCACAACCCAGACGCTATCCCGGAGATCGAACGTTTCGATATCTTTCGGCATCGCCTGGCTCACCAGCACGGACAGATCGGCTTTGGCAGCACGTTGATCATCACGGAGCTTGGGAAGCCAGCCGTCGCTCCAATTCTTTGTTCGCTTGGATTCCCACAGAATCACGCCGCAAGATTGGCCTGCCGGACTCACGACACGTTGAAGCACGTCGCCGCCGAATTCACCTTTGGGAACCGGTTCGATCACGTCAAATAGAAATTTAGCACGCAGTAGTGTCTCCAGCTCCAGTTCCTGCACTTCGCCCTGCAACTGCTGCGAGCCTTGTTCGGCTTTGCGCTTCAAATCCTCAATCTGCCTGCTCATGGAGGCGATGGTCTGCTCTTTCTCCGCTACTTTGAGCTTGAGAGATTCCTCGGCCTCCTGTACGGCTTTACTGCGCACTGCGGCCAAGTTCTCCTGAACACGCTTCTCAACGGTCAGATCTACTTCGCGCATTTTATCGTCAAGCTCGCGGTGCTTCCTGAGCAGGTCAGCCTGTGACTTCTGGGCTTCGGCAAGCTTTTTGTCACGCTCCTTCAGCACATCCTGAAGGTCGGCGACTTCCTTCGTTTTTTGCTCAAGATCGGTAGCTGCCGCAAGCTTGGCTTTCTTTGCTTCTTCCTCTGTGATACGCACGCGGTCCTTTTGAAGTTGCGCCGCTACGTGATCGGCGACTTGCTGGTTGAGCTTGGACCGGCTTTCCTCAAGTGCCCTGGCTTGGTCGCTGACTGCTTTTTCTCGCCGAGCGATCTCGGTGTTCTGGGCCGATAGTTTCGCCTCGTACTCCTGTTTGGTAAGGGCTAGCAACGGTGCCGCCAAGCTTTCTGTAAGCTTGATCTCGGTGCCACAGTTTGGGCATTTGATAGTAGGGTCTGCCATGGTTCTACCCCCTTGGAAATTTGCCCGCTCTAATCAAGCGTCCAGCGAAGCGAGAACAGGTGTTTAATATTAGCCGATTGCTGCATCCGGCCCTCGATTTTGTTAATCATCTCGTCGCGCTGCGCTTCTACCTTATCTTGTGCATCGAACAGGCTGCGGCGCTTGTGGTTACGCTGCGCCTCCAGCGCTTTTATCTGCTTTTGCCCAGCCAACTTGGCTTCCAGCGTTAGCGCAGCCAAGGCCGCACGGCGGGCTTCTCTGATTTGACGATCGAAGTCCTTGATTTCGCGTTCCAGCCCGACTTTCAGGTCATCCGCCCAGCCTTCGAGCTTTTCCGATTCCGCAGCAAAGAATCGCGTGTTCCGTTCGGAAATACTCTGCTGGATGGTCACTTGCCGAGCATTTCTGATTTCCTCCAACGGCTTTTCGTCGAGTGATACGCTCTCCTGAACGATTTCTCCAGGCACTGTAAGAAGACGTCCCGCAGCTTCCCCATCAAGGCTTTCTCCGTCATCGGTGAGAGCGACAACAATCAAATGATCCTCGGGTTGGTCCAACGACTCGACGCTCAAGCGCCATGCCGTGAGCACTCCGCGTTTACCAACGAAGGCATCCAATGCACTGATCCTTCCTTCGTGGAGCTTGTGATCGAAGCGAATTTCCGCAGCGGGAAGGTCCCGCGCTTTCGCGTGTTTCAGCACGGCTTCGGCCAGCGGATGGTTGAGACGGTATAGATGGGCATCGCCACTACGCCGCGGCAATTCGTACCGACCCAAGGTTATGCCCGCACTGTCAGTAACAAAGGCAGGCAATGCCCTCAACTGGAATACGCCATCGCCAGTGAATTCAGCATGTTCGGCAAGTTCGTGTCGAGTCAGTTGCATCAACAGCCGCTCATAACGGCCAAGAAGTTCTTTGGAGTTTTCCTCTCGAATTCTGAGTTTCTCACGTACCTCGTCGTCAAAATTCTCAAGCAGTTGCTGGCGAGTGCGCGCCATGGATTGACCAATTTCCAGGCTGAGCTCCAGTTGTAACTGGTCAAACGCGTGTTTGATTTCTTCCGGTTTCCGGCAGCGTTGATAGATAGCCGCGATGCGCTTTTCAAAGTCCACGCCCGACTCGATCGCACCCAGCACCTCATCGCTCGCGCCGAAAACACCTTCAAACAACTTGAACTTTTCTGCAAGCAATTCGTAAACCCGCATGTCGGCGGCGTTCTTGCGATTTACAAAGTTCACCACCACCACGTCATGCTTCTGGCCGTAGCGATGACAGCGGCCGATACGTTGCTCGATGCGCTGCGGATTCCAGGGCAAATCGTAATTCACCACGAGAGAACAGAATTGCAGGTTGATGCCCTCGGCGCCCGCTTCGGTCGCAATCATGATGCGTCCCTGCTCGCGGAAATAATCCACGAGCGCCGAGCGCATGTCCGCTGTACGCGAACCCGTTACCCGATCCGTGCCCTGGTATCGCTCAAGCCACGCGGCATAGATGACACGCGAGCGCTCGTCGTTGTTGCTGCCATTGAATAATACGATGCCACCTGCGTAGGGACTGTCAGCCAGTACCCGCAGCAGATAGTCCTGAGTACGACGCGATTCAGTAAAGATGATGGCTTTTTGTTCGGCGCCAAGCTCACGCAATTTTGCAAACGCGACGCGCAGCGCTTTCAGCAGAGCCTTGCCTTTTGCGTTTTGTTCAATGGAGGTAGCAAGCTGGATGAAGCTATCAAGATCGTTGACTTCCTGTTGTACGGCTTGACGGTCGGCATCCGTTAGCGGAGGCTGAAGTTCATCTTCCTGCCACTCCTCGGCCGTTTCACCAAGCGCCTCGTAATCCTCCGTCAACTGCTCATCCAGCGGCGCCGGCGTTTCAGCCGGTCGAAGTCGTTCCTTCAGTCGATCAGACATCTTTACCAGCGCACCCGCAATAGCGAAGGTTGAAGAAGCCAGCAGCTTGCGCAGCACCAGCGTAATCAACGCACGTTGACCGGCAGGTAAGGCTTGCAGGTTCTCCCTCTGCAGGTATTCCGAAACCAAAGCGTAGAGCTTGTCTTCGCCTTCCGCAGGCGTGAATTCCTCAAGCAATGGCAAACGTTTGGTGAAGGGGACGTAGGCAGTCACTTGTCGACGCAGAGTTCTGTAGCAGATGGGCTTGATACGCGCTTTCAGCGTATCGAACACTTGCCCCTCATCAAGATGGGCAAACTGTTCACGGAAGCTCGCTAAATTACCGAACGTATGGTCGTCAATGAAACTCACCAAGCCAAATAGCTCCAACAGCGAATTTTGCAGAGGCGTTGCTGTAAGTAGCAATTTGTCTCGCCCTACTAATGTCGCTCTCAAGGTATTGGCGATGATATTGGCCGGCTTGTATACATTCCGCAAACGGTGCGCCTCGTCTATTACCACGAGGTCCCAAGCAATCGCATAAAGATCACTGGCTTTGCTTCGTGCAAATTGGTATGAGCAAATTACAATTTCAGGCCTTTCAAACGGGCGAAACTCACCATGTTTGATGGCTTCGTTATACACCCTCGCCTCAAGAATTCGGCATGGCAGAAAGAATTTTTCAGTCAACTCCTGTAGCCACTGCTTGCGCAGGCTGGACGGCGTTATCACGAGCATGCGCCGCTTGCGCTCAGCCCACTTTGGGGACAGTACCAATCCTGCCTCAATCGTCTTACCGAGCCCAACCTCATCGGCGAGTATGGCACCCTTGGACAATGGAGATTGAAAGGCAAACAGCGCCGCATCCACTTGATGTGGATTCAAGTCTACCTGCGCACTGGCTACAGTGCCGGCGAGTTTCTCAGCACTGCCGGAAGGGCAGCGTTTCGTCAGCTCGTGCGCAATGTATTTGGCTTGGTAGCCCGTTATATCCATCGGTTAACCTCTATGGGCGGAACAGCATAATCATGCGAATCAAGACGTTGAATTGATGACGCGTCACAATTACTTCCTCTCCCCCAGCAATTCCGATCGCCCGACCTCAGACTTTTCTCCTTTAAGTTTCGGTGGATCAGAGAATCCTGTGAATGACTCTCCAAGTGATACCGTGCCCAAGGAATAGGTGTGCTTATCCCGCAGAGACGCTATTCCCTCTTGCCACGTGTGCAACATGCGCTTGCCTGTATCCGCGAAATTCGGGTGGTCTTTCATCGCCGCACGAACCGCGGGACCGGTGTCGCTCACCGCCTGGGTAATAGCGTCCACCATTGCAACCTGTTCACTTCGTTTGATTCCAAATACCGTAGCTATAAACTTTTCCAAGTTCTTACCCGGGTTCCACGTCTTTTTGCCCATGAACGAAATGCCGGGCGGATTATTCTCGTAGTTGGCATATACATTTGTGGTGAGCATGTCATAGACCGGCGCCAGATGAACATCGGCTCGGGACGTGTACAGCAGAGCGATGTTTTTCGCATGACAATCAGCATTGCGAAGTGCGTGCGTTAGAAGCAGCATTGTGGTCAGTTTGCGGAAGGTATCTAGCTGTTGATCTCCCGGAACCAAATCATGCACAGCCTTGGCAATACGCTCCCAGGTGGTCTCGTATTTCGCGGCTGGCCGCAGGCCGAGTAAGGCACAAAAATCCTCCATACCCCAATAGAGTCCACCTTGGCTGTCCACGTCGAATCGGTGAACGATTAATGCCTGACCATCATTGGAGATTTCGGTTTTGGCGGTTGGCAACAGCTTTGCCGCAACCTGCATACAGAGATGCTCATTCAATGTGACAAACGGTAGGCGATGCGATGCTCCTTTGATTATGTGGCGTCTCGTAAGCAACGCCGCTTTCTGATGTTGCCCCAGGGTCACGTGCTGCAGTTGCGAGTCCAGGAATTTCGGAACTATGCCTGACACGCCGCTTGTTGCATGTTGTCGCACCAACGCCGCGAACGCCTCTTCGGAATTATCTCCCTGAAGAATTTCCGCGACTTCTACAGGCTCCGCCGACTCGTCCAATTTGGCTTCCGGCGCCGCCACCTGGACACGACCGACCATGTTGCGGCCCACCACGGATAGCAGTGCAATTGGGTTTGATCCAACAACTGGGCCAAACTGTTCCTGCAAAACTTGCAGCAGATAGCCCTCCGGGAGGTTCATTTGCAGCACGGGCGGCAGCGTGTCATCCCAGATCCAAGACTCGGTACGCACTGGCATGGTCAGAGAGACAAAATCATTAGTGGCAGTATTTGCGTGATAGGTGACGACGCTCTTGAAATCGCCTTCTTGCTCCAGTATCGCGACATCCCTGCCCTGCACGTAGACGGAGAGCTTCATTTACCACCCCGTTCTTTGCGTAGTTCGTCCAGCAATCCGGCCTGACCACGCTCGACAAATTGCAGCTCCATGCCTAGTACCGCCAGTACGGCTAGCAGCTTGCGTGCCCCCAAATCGGTGGTACGCCCGCGCTCAAAGCGCGACAGCGACTCCTGCGCTATCCCGGCTTTGCGAGCGACCTCTGTCTGCGTTAAGCCTAGTTTTCGCCGCCGAGCAGCAACGGCTAATCCAAGTTCTGTAAATAATTTCATGATGTATGCATCATAAAAGTTAGGCCTTGTATAGATTATTGATATTTAAGTCATAAAAGCAAGTGCCTATGTCGGGGTGCGTCGTAGAAGGTCATCCTAATTGCTAATCCAACGATTACTCCTTAGAATACTCCCACGATTATGTGAGAATCAACTTCAATGAGTATGACGCCAAACGAGATACGTTCCCTTCGAACACACCTCAATCTCGGGCAAGCCGAATTTGCTCAAATGCTCGGTGTTCATCCCATGACCGTCAGCCGCTGGGAACGGGAAAAGGGCGCATTGTCTCCGACCGCCTATCAGGAAGTATTGATGAAAGAATTTAAGACCGCCGTCTCAAAAGACAAAGCCGTGGGGGATGTTTTGAAAGGTGTCTTAATTGGTGCCGGCATTGCTGCCGCTATTTTCCTCCTCCTCAGTAAATCACGTAACTGATTCAGTAGACCGAGATCCAAGTTATGAAATACCCACAGGAACAACTTGATGCCATTTACGACAAGACCAGCGGTAAGTGTCATATATGTGGCAAAAAGCTGGTGCGCTCCAACTATGGAGTTCTTGGCGCGCGCGGCTGCTGGGAAGTTGAGCATTCAGTTGCTGTCGCTAAGGGCGGAACGGACAGCATGAATAATCTGTTGGCAGCTTGTATAAGCTGTAACCGATCGAAAGGCGAATCTACTTCTCGAACTGCGCGTGCCAGGAATGGTAGATCACGAGCGCCATATTCAGCCGCGAAAGTCAGCAAAATTAAAACTGGACACGCAGTTTCTGGTGCAGCGATCGCAGGCCTTGCTACCTTGTTCTTTGCCCCCGAACTATTTTTAGTAGCGGCTATCGCAGGCGCGGTTGTCGGTTACGAGATTGACGTAGATTAGCCACATGCTGTCAAAGCCGACACACCGTGCTCCCGCTAAGTGTCCTGATTATGCAAATCCCCTGGAGCAAGATCCTGCACGGAAGCCCCCATAAGATCGCATCGGTACTCACGACATAGAGTACTCATATATAGAACCGAATATATGAGTCTTTTCGGCGTGGACCAATTGGCCGGTTTCTGACGACGGCAAATAGGTCCACACCGAAGTAACGAGGACGCCAATACCGGTCGCTGCGTGACAACTCGAAACTTGCAAAGCCATTCTTATCTGTTTACACAAAAGCGGGAAAAAACAAGAGTGGGAAAGTGGTCTTAATATGGCCAACAAATTACCAACTGGTGCCAAGTTATTACCAAAAGTAGCCAAATGATGCCCATTCATTACCAATCAGTACCAATGTGGTCCAAAAGTGGCCCAAAAATTACCAGTTCGGGCCATTTTGTTACCTGGCTTAGTCATCATCAGCGGTAATCGCGTGACACACTCCGCAGGTCTCCGAGAAGCGCACTATAATCCTGTAATTGGGCCGCAATAACCTGCACCACGTCTCCATCCTTTTGGATGGTCCCAGCAATGCCGAGCAGTCTGGCGCCGATCAGCGTTTTCCTTTGGCGCTCGCCAAGTTTTGGCCAGACAATGGTATTGACGTGTCCGGTTTCATCTTCCAGCGTTACAAACGTGACGCCGTTGGCGCTCTCCGGGCGTTGCCGGTGG
>JAGWRJ010000010.1 GCA_028869725.1 Alphaproteobacteria bacterium
ACACTGGCCCGGCCGGTGGCGATATCCACGTTTGCGGCGTCCACGCCGGAGACCTTGGTCAGAACCCGTGTCACAGCATTCGCGCACCCCTCGCACGTCATACCGGAGACGGAAAGAACGGTCGCCGGGCGCCCCTTTTGGTTCGTGTCAGACGTCATGGAACTCATAATTTCACCTCCAACAGATGCAGTTGCAGATAAGGCTTCTAGTAACTGGAAGGTCAAGTCGCGAGAATGCCACCAGCGCGATTACCGCCGCCAAGCCCACAGCAAAGCCAGATGATGGAAATTATGACGATATTTCAATGACTTATATGATTTTTGTCCCCATCACTGCAGCTTGCAGTTGCAGCATGGTGGATTTATTTAATGTTACGGAGGTGTAATTATCGAATGCGGCAGGATGGACGGTCTCATCAAACCGATATCTGCGATTTACGACGCAGCCATTGACGCCTCGACATGGACCGACGCCCTCTTTGAGATGTGTTAGGTTTCGTGCGCCGAAGGCTTTAACCTCTTCCTTCTGGATCACGGCACCGAGCTGGTGCCCTTCAATAACGCGGTCGGCCCCCCGTTGAACTCCTGGCTGAGTACGACTCCCACTACGTAACCGGCGATCCTGGCGTCGACTATTTCGACAGGAGCCCAGATTGCGACTTCTACTATAACTATCAGCATACGGCTGAAGATCAGATCGACGCGTCGGAGTACTACGGCTGGCTTCAGCGTATGGGTGGCTCGCGCTATTACCTCGGCAAAGCGTTCAAGTTTGGCCCACAATTTTCCTGCGTCGCGTCTGCACAACGCAGTCGTAAGGCGGGACATGCACAGGCATCGGATATGAACGTGATGGGTTTGATTGCGCCTCATCTGGAACGCGCGATTCGAATCATCTGGCTGTTCAAGGACATCGAGCTTCGCCTCGGTGCCGCATATGACGCACTCGAGCGACTCCTCTATGGAATATTCCTGCTCGGCAAGAACGGCACTGTGCTATTCATCAATGACCTCGGACGCCGCACGATTGCAAGAGCAGATGGCCTGTCTCTTGTGCATGGGCGTCTCACAGCAACCCTTCGCTCCGACAATTGTCGCCTTCAGCTCTTGAGCTGAGACGTTATCGGCGTTGGATTGGGAGACGGCCTGGGCAGCGGCGGGGAGCTATCTGTGTCAGGACCGAAGGCGTCTCACCCTTATTTGGCGCAAGTTCTCTGCTCGTTCCAAGATTTCAGCTTTTTACGAAGGATCAGCCGGTCGCGCTAGTTGTTGTGGGAGACCTAGACCGGAAATTGAGGCTAAAGGCACAGGCGCTATCTACACTATATGGCCTGACCGCAGCAGAAGCTCGTGTTGCCAGTCTGCTCGTTAAGGGCCTTAGGCCCGCTAACGTTTGCCGGCTTGAAGATATTTCCCGGAACACGCTGAAGACACATCGCCGATGCATATTCGCCAAAATAGGCGTAGAGACCCAAGCACAGCTGTCACGCGTGTTGAACGCGTTTTAGAACGCACCAATCACTGGAGACCGTACCAGCAACTGTGACCATCCGAATATGGAAGATCTCCAATCGTCGAGTCGCGGCGTGGTTCAGAATGACCGATGCC
>JAGWRJ010000113.1 GCA_028869725.1 Alphaproteobacteria bacterium
AGCCTGCCGGCGGCACAGATAACAAGCGACGGAGAGTTGTTCTGGTTTCTGGACTCGATGTCAGCAGGTCAAATCCAACCCAAGAGGAAAGATGGCGGGAAAAATTGAAGATTACGCAATGATTGGAGATCTGCGCACCGGCTGCCTGATCGAGCGCGGAGGATCCATTGACTGGTTCTGTCCGTCGCGGTTCGATCGGCCGGCGTGCTTTGCAAGTCTGCTGGGCAGCACCGATAACGGACGCTGGCTGATCGGCCCGCGAGGTGCGGCCAGGACCACACGACGCTATCACCCCGGCAGCATGGTCCTTGAGACCACGCACGAAACGGATGATGGCACCGTACGCGTCATCGATTTCATGCCCATCCACAGTGAGCACACGAGCATCGTGCGTCTGGTCAAGGGCCTCAGTGGCACGGTACGCATGCACACCGAACTTGCCGTGCGCTTCGACTACGGCATCAGTGTTCCCTGGGTCAACCGAGTCGATGCGCAGACGCTTGTCATCGTGGCCGGTCCCGATCAGCTGACCTTAAGAACTCCGGTCGCGCTCAAGGGCAAGGACATGCGCTCGCGCGCCGACTTTACCGTGCATGAAGGCGACTTCATTCCGTTTGTTCTCACCCATTCACCATCGCACCTGCCACCGCCGGCTCCGATTGACATCATGGAGACCCTGACCACCACCCAGGGCTACTGGCGGGAATGGTCGTCGCGCTGCACCCTCGACGGCAAACACGGCGATCTTGTCCGGCGTTCGCTGATGACGCTGAAGGCGCTGTCATTCCAGCCGACCGGTGGCATCGTTGCTGCCTTGACCACGTCACTGCCCGAACTGATCGGCGGTCCACGCAACTGGGATTACCGCTATTGCTGGCTGCGCGATGCCACGTTTACGCTTCTGGCTTTCCTCAATGCCGGCTATCGCGACGAAGCCGATCGCTGGCAGAAATGGCTCCTGCGGGCCATAGCCGGCAGTCCCGGGCAGATCCAGATCATGTATGGCGTGGCTGGCGAGCGCCGGCTCGAGGAATGGACCGTGTCCTGGCTCAAGGGCTATGAGGATTCGGCGCCGGTGCGCATCGGTAATGCGGCGGCCGGACAGCTGCAGCTGGACATCTATGGCGAGTTGGCCGACGTCTTCGCCCAGGCGAGCCTCGGCGGTCTGGCGGCGCCACAGCGGCGCGACGAACTGCAGCTCGTCTATCTCGCCCATCTTGAGAAGATCTGGAGCAAGCCTGATGAAGGCATCTGGGAAATCCGCGGCGAGCCCCAGCATTTTGTCCATTCAAAGGCGATGGCCTGGGTTGCCTTTGACCGGGCCAGCCGCTCGGAGACCGGAAACTATACCAAGGCGCAGCGCAACCACTGGCGCAAGATTGCCGACGAGATTCACGCCGACATCTGCGAGCACGGCGTGAAAAACGGCCACTTCACCCAGCATTACGCCACCGATGAGGTCGATGCCAGCCTGCTGCAGCTGGCCCTGGTAGGCTTCCTGCCGCCCGATGATCCGCGCATTGAGCGCACCATCACGCGCATCGAGGAAACCTTGATGAGCAACGGATTTGTCCTGCGCTACCGGACCGACAGCGGGGTTGATGGATTGCCCAAGGGCGAGGGTGCATTCCTCGCCTGCAGCTTCTGGCTGGTCGACAATTACCTTCTGCTCGGCCGGCTGAAGGACGGCGAAAAACTGTTTGAGCGGCTTGTCAGCCTCACCAATGATGTGGGCCTCCTCGCCGAGGAATATGACCCGCGGGCCAAGCGCATGCTGGGCAATTTTCCGCAGGCCTTCAGTCACGTCGCCCTGGTGAATTCGGCCTATGCGCTGATGGTGGCCCGTGAACACAGGCAGACCCGTGCGCCCGGCACCGAACAGCTGCCGCGCGCCGCCAAGCGCGTTGCCGCAGTGGTGAACCCATGAGCACAGGACGCAAGACCGATCAGCGGCCGGTTCTGGCCATCGACATTGGCGGTACCGGGCTCAAGGCTGCACTTGTCAGTCTCGATGGGCAGATGCTGAGCGAACGCCAGCGCATCCCCACACCCTATCCCTGCCCGCCTCCGATCATGATCGAAGCGCTGGCCCGCCTGGTGCGCCCGCTGAAGGGCTATGGCCGTATCGCCATCGGCTTTCCGGGCGTTGTGCGCGATGGCCGCGTACTTACTGCTCCCCATTACGGTACCGATGTCTGGCATGACTTTCCCCTTGCCCGGACCCTCAGCGAGGAGCTGGGCCGCAAGCCGGCACGCCTGATCAATGACGCGGAAATGCAGGGTCTCGCAGCGATTTCGGGAAGCGGCCTCGAACTGGTACTGACACTGGGTACCGGCGCCGGCACTGGCCTGTTTCGTGATGGCGAACTGATGCCGCACATGGAGCTGGCCCACCACCCGGTCCACAAATCCAAAACCTACAATGACTATGTCGGCAAGGAAGCGCTGAAACGCAGCGGCAAGAAGCGCTGGAACCGGCACGTCGCGCGGGTGATCGACATTCTCTCAGCACTCTTGAATTATGACCGGCTGTATATTGGCGGTGGCAATGCGCATAAGATCAACTTCGAGCTACCGGCCAATGTGACTTTGGTCACCAATGATGCAGGCCTTGAAGGTGGCGGCTTTCTGTGGCGCCAACCCGCAAGCTTTGGCGCGGAGAGGTAACAGGTGCAGGCAGGATTTCCCAACATCGATCTGAAGGCCGATGCTCTTCTGCTTGATGTCGATGGTACACTGATTGATATCGCACCGACGCCCGAAGAGGTCGTGGTCCCGGAACAGCTGCGCCTGTCCTTGCATGTCCTGTGGGATCATTCACAAGGGGCAACCGCGCTGGTCAGCGGGCGTCCCCTTGCAAGTCTCGACAGCCTCTTTGCCCCCCTGCGCCTGCCGGCATCGGGCACGCATGGCGCGCAGCTGCGCGCACGCGCAACCTCCAGCCAGCTCGAGTTTGAAGCACCACTCTTTCCGGACGAGCTGCGCCGGGAGCTTGATCATCTGGGCCAAAAATTTGCGGCAGTGCGCATCGAGGACAAGCGGTATTCGCTGGCCTTCCACTACCGCGGTCATGAAGCGCTCGAAACTGCACTCGTGACTGAACTCGAAAACAGAATGAAGGCTCTGCCACCTGGTTTTGAGCTTCTGCGCGGCAAGGCGATCCTCGAAATCCGTCCGCAAGGCGTCAACAAAGGCGAAGCGGTGCGCAGGCTATTGCGCTATGCACCCTTCAAGGGACGCAGACCAGTTTTTCTGGGCGATGATCACACCGATGAGGACTGCCTCAGAGTGTTGCCGGAATTCGGTGGCATCGGCGTTGCGGTGGGGCGTGATCTGAAAGGCGCAGCATACCGCGTCAACAGTCCTGAAGAGGTGCGCCACTGGCTCGCGCAATTGGCCCGCGTCTGAACCAATCAGCCAGCATCAGAACGAAAAATAGCGTAGCTGAGCGTGTGCTGGGACTTGCGAGAAAGAAATTCTTGCCAAAATACTACGTTTTGTTCATTGAGGGACCGACGAATTGGGAGATTTGATCAGCCGCGCGCCACGCGGCACAACCGTGTCAAGGAGGACCGATATGGGCCGCATTTTCATCATCTCCAATCGGGTCGCGGTTCCTGATCCCAAGCGCGGTGTCCAGGCCGGTGGTCTTGAGGTCGCCTTGCGCAGCACGCTGAAGAACCACACCTCGATCTGGCTGGGCTGGAGCGGCGAGATCAAGCCACAGGAGCAATGCGAGACCCGCACCATCACCCGCGGCTCCATGACATACATCGTCAGCGATCTGTCCGAAGAGGACTACAAGGAATATTACAGCGGCTTTGCCAACCAGGTGCTGTGGCCGATCCTGCACTACCGGCTCGATCTTGCCGAGTTCACACGCCGTGATCTGACCGGTTATCTGCGCGTCAACGAGCACTTCGCTGATGAGATCACCAAGGTCCTTGAACCGGACGATATTGTCTGGGTGCATGATTATCATCTCATCCCCCTGGCGCGTGCGCTGCGCGAGCGCGGTCATCGCAACCGCATCGGATTCTTCCTCCACATTCCGGTTCCGCCGCCGGAGATCTTGACGGCGATGCCCAATCATGACCGGCTGCTTCCGGCCCTGTGTGACTATGATCTTGTCGGCTTTCAGACCCAGGGTGATTGCGCCAATTTTGCCCGCTATCTGGCGAGTGAGATCGGAATTCCTGCCCGCATTCCGGGTGCAACACGCAGCACCACCGGAGTTGGCAACATGCGCATTGGCGCCTTTCCGGTTGGTATCGAAACCGAGGAATTTGCCGCCATGGCGGCCAGAGCGCAGGACTCGAATTTTCTCAAACGCGTCGTAAGAAGCGTTCCGGGCGAGATCGTCATCGGGGTCGACCGACTGGATTATTCAAAAGGTCTTGCCCAGCGCCTTGATGCCTACCAGGATTTTCTGGCTGCCAATCCGGACTGGCATGGCAAGGTCACGTATCTGCAGATTACGCCCAAGAGCCGTTCCAACATCCCCGAATATGCAGAGATGCAAACCCTGATTGATACCAAGGCCGGCCATATCAATTCGAGTTTCGGTGATGTCTCCTGGACGCCGGTGCGCTACACCAATCAGCCTTACAGCCGCAATGCACTTGCCGGCCTCTATCGTGCCGCAAGGGTTGGTCTCATCACCCCATTGCGGGATGGAATGAACCTGGTTGCCAAGGAATATGTCGCGGCCCAGGATCCGGACGATCCCGGCGTTCTCATTCTTTCGCGCTTCGCTGGCGCCGCTGCCGAACTGGAGGCAGCCCTCCTCGTCAACCCCTACGACCCTGAATCAGTCGCGAGCGCCATTGCCAGGGCGCTCTCGATGCCACGCGAGGAACGTGTGGCCCGCCAGCGCGCGCTCTATGCCAGTCTGCAGGCCAATGACATCAGCATATGGGGCGCCCGCTTCATGAAGGCCCTGACCCGCAAGGTCGGTGAGAGCGAACGGGTGGAGGCGCGCAGCAGCAGCGTTAGCGCGTCACCTCAGACAAGGGCGCGCTGATCTCCTCAAGCGGGCGCCGTTCGGCGGCGATACCAAGGCGCAGTTCGACGAGTGCGGCCAGCAGCATCAGGACCCCGCCCAGAAGATAACCGTTCAATATGTCACTGCGGGCACCGTCCGCAATCAGGACGCCGAAGAGGGCTGGACCGGCGATACCACCGATCGCGGTGCCGAAGGCGTAAAACAGTGCGATGGCGAAGGCGCGCATCTCGAGCGGAAAGCTTTCACCAACGGTGAGATAGGCAGCGCTTGCCCCTGCCGATGCAAAGAAAAAGATCACGCTCCAGGCTATCGTCTGGGTCACAGCATCAAGCAGTCCTTGCGCGAACAGGATTCCGACTACGATCACGAGCACGCCGCTGATGGCATAGGTTGCGGCGATGAGAGGTTTCCTACCGATGCTGTCGAAGAAATGTCCAAGCAGGAGAGGCCCGGCAAAATTGCCCAGCGCAAAGGGCAGGATGTACCAGCCGATTGAGCGCGCGGTGATCCGGTAAAAATGGGTGAGAATGAGCCCGTAGGTGAAGAATATCGCGTTGTAGCAGAAGGCCTGGGTCGCCATCAGCGTCAGGCAGAGCACAACCCGCGCAGGGTACTGGACAAAGAGGATCCGCCCCACATCCACAAGCGACAGACGCTGTGGCAGGCCAAGGCGGATGCGTGGCAGATCAGCTGCCTGCGGCACCAGGGTCTGGCGCCGTGCTGCCGCCTCGATCCGCCCGACGATGTGCTCGGCCTCTGCGACGCGTCCATGCGTCATCAGCCAGCGCGGACTTTCGGGCAGGACCTTGCGTACCAGAAGAATGAAGATGGCAAGCACGCCACCGGTGACAAAAGCCACGCGCCAGCCCAGCGTCGGCGGCAGCCAGGCAGGATTGAGTGCTGCCACCGCGCCCAGCGCCCCCAGGGCCGCGCCGATCCAGTAGCTGCCATTGATGACAAGATCGGTGACGCCACGCCGCCGGGCCGGAATGAATTCCTGGACCGCCGAATTGATCGCGGCATATTCGCCGCCGATACCCATGCCGGTGAGAAAGCGAAAGAGCACAAAAGACCAGAAGTTGAATGATAGTCCGGTCAGCACGGTGGCGATGAGATAGACGCCGAGGGTGACAGTGAACAGGCGCTTGCGTCCCCACAGATCGGTGAGCCAGCCGAACAGAAGCGCGCCAAGAACTGCACCGGCAATATAGAAGCTCGCTGCATAGCCGATGAGGGCGGCATTGAGCCCGAGCCCGGAACTCTTTTCGAGTGCGCCCGACAGCGAGCCGACGAGCGTGACTTCAAGTCCGTCGAGAATCCAGGTTGCGCCCAGTCCGAAGGCCACAAGCCAATGAAACCGTACCCAGGGCATCCGGTCGAGGCGTGCCGGAACATCCGTCTCCACAAACTCCAATTTGGGCCAATCCCTTCAGACACCTCTTTTGGGAACGCAAAGGCCATAGCTCGCGTTCCGTTGAGGGTTATCATACGGTACACTGAGCTTACGGTACACAATGAAGCACGCCAAATTCATTGCCGAAGCCAAGCGTAATCCGATGCGCATGTATGCGCGGCCCGCCGATGTTCTGCGTGATCGCAGGCTCGACAATCTCGAACGTCTGGAGATTCTGCGCATCTGGGAAAGCGCAGCACGGGCGCGGGCCGATGAGATTGATCTGGGCGGTGTCATGACCGCGCTGGAAGAAGCACAGCGTAAACTGTCACCATCGCGGGACGAAGGCTGAGCTACGCAAGGAGCAGCACGGCAAAGCCGGGCGGTGCCACCTTCGCCATGGCGATGGTCCAGCCGGCCTCACCTGCGAGTTTGCCAAAGCCCTCGATCGTGTATTTGTGACTGTTCTCGGTATGAATGGTTTCACCAGCGGCAAAGTGATAGGGCCGCCCGTTCACATGCACGACCTGGGCGCTGCGCGACACCAGATGCATCTCGATGCGCTGGAACTGCGGATTCCAGCGCGCCTCATGGTCGAACGCCTCGAGCTCAAAATCTCCGGACAGCTCGCGGTTGATGCGCACCAGAAGGTTCTTGTTGAACGCGGCGGTGATGCCGCGCGCATCGTCATAGGCGGCGCGCAGGCACGCAATGTCCTTGACAAGGTCGATGCCGATGAGAAGGCGGCCGTTTTCGCCAAGGCTTTCGCGCACCCGCTTCAGGAAGCGCACGGCCTCTGCGTCCATGAGATTGCCGATGGTGGAGCCGGGGAAGAAGCCCAGCATGGGCGTCCCCCTGACGGCTTGAGGGACCTGAAACGGTCCCAGAAAATCGGCGGCCACCGGGTGGATGGAAAGTCTGGGATACTGGGCATCGAGGC
>JAGWRJ010000114.1 GCA_028869725.1 Alphaproteobacteria bacterium
CCCCGGCACGGTGCATGCGGGGCTTCGCCTTCAGCTGGCGCGCAAGAGCGTCTCGAGGCCAGACTTTGTTCCGCTTCAAGATGGTCTGTGCGCCTGCGCAAGAACGCAGGCGCAGGCAGGACGCAGCGTTGTAACAATCAGGATAGAAAATATTAATGTATCTGGAGCAAGCGGGCCGGCCATCCCCGCCAGGGGGCCGCCGCGCACTCCAAATGTGGCACGGGCGCGTCATTTGCGGACAAAAGCTGCAGGTAGGCGCACCGCGATCTGTCATGGCGCGTGCCATCTTCGTTGCAATGCGGCAGGGTGCAGCCAGAGCCACCTTGCGTCGCCGCGTCCCGCATTGGGACAGCTGCACGCCGGTGTGCTGTGGACAGCGACATGATTCCGATCTCGGACGACAATCCCGTACGCCTCAAGCCGTGGGTCAACTGGTCATTGATCGGGACGTGCGTGGGCGTCTTTGTCTGGGAACTGTCCTTGGGTTCCCAGCTGCCGGCGGCGCTGGACGTACTGGGCTTTGCCCCGGATTCTCTGATGCGTACTGCGGCCAGGCTCCCGGGCTATGTCGTCGTGCCGCCGTGGATCACGATCTTCACGGCCATGTTCCTGCACGGCGGCTGGCTCCATATCGCCGGCAACATGCTCTATCTCTGGATCTTCGGGAACAATATCGAAGACGCGATGGGCCATTGGCGTTACCTCGCGTTCTATCTGTTGTGCGGTGTCGCAGCTGCATTCAGCTTCGCCGCCATGGCGCCAGGGTCCAACATTCCCATGGTTGGAGCTTCGGGCGCGATTTCCGGCGTGCTTGCCGCCTATGTCCTGCTTTACCCGCGGGCTTTGATCCGCGTTGTTGTACCCCTCGGCATTCTTCCCTACTTCCTGCGGATCAGTGCCGGCTGGGTGGTCGGATTCTGGTTTGTCATGCAGCTGGTGAATGCGGTACTCGCGCGGCCCGGAGATCCTGGAGTAGCCTGGTGGGCTCATGTTGGCGGTTTTCTGGTTGGCGGACTGCTCACACCGTTGTTCAAGTCGTCGCATGTGCCCTTGTTTGGGAACGTGCGCCGCGGTCCCTGGGGCTAGGACACGCACTCCCAC
This sequence comes from Alphaproteobacteria bacterium, assembly GCA_028869725.1. Lineage (GTDB taxonomy): Bacteria > Pseudomonadota > Alphaproteobacteria > Micropepsales > Micropepsaceae > Rhizomicrobium. The sequence continues at coordinate 1,102 of JAGWRJ010000114.1, forward strand.
GGTTGGCACGATGCCTGCTCCGTCTGGTCAAAGCTGCCGAAGGCCGTCCCGTTTTGGGCCAGTTCGGCCAAAAATGACCGGAGGAAAGGCTATGAAGCATCGCAATTCGCATTTACTGGTCGGCTACTGGAGCCGTTTGCGCAAAGGTCGTCCCATTCCGGATCAGGTCGACATCGATCCGAAGGCCCTCAAGCGAATGCTGCCCAACATGCTCATTCTCGATGCGAGGGATCCCCTGCACCCGCTTTATCGCCTCGCCGGAACGCAGCTCTGCGAACGTCATGGGGCCGAACTGCGCGGCACCAATTTTCTGGCAGGCTGGGAAGTGCGCTCGCGTCGGGAACTTGGTGCGCTGCTGGCCCAGGCCCTGAAAGCGCACCAGCCACTCTGCCTGTCCTCTATTGGCACAGGGCCGCAGGCAAATGTGATCGAAATGGAAACCCTGCTTGCGCCCGTGTCATTTGGCGGTGGCGTGGCCACGCGCTTTGTCGGCATGGTTCAGATTCTGGGAGATGCCGCGCAGATCGCCGACATGCCGATTGCCTTCCAGCGGTTGATGGACGCCCAGCTGGTGCAGGAAGATGAGCCACTCGCCATAACCGAGTCGCCACAGCGCCGGCCGGTGCTGCCCTTCGAGGACGCGTCCGCCCATCCACGGGCGCCGCATCTGCGTCTGGTCGTTAGTCACACGCCGGCGCCACAGCCTCCGGAACCTGGCAACGATCAGGAAAGCGACATGGAGCGCCTTATACGCGTACTCTATGGCAACCGGCCGCAGCCACTCACCGGAGCTCCATCATAAGCGCAGGTATCAGTGCGGATTGGGAATCGTGCCGGACGACCCGGGAAATGTTGGCACGTTGTTTCCCGGATTATCCAGATTGTCATTGTGCATGATGGCCTGGCTGCGCTCTTCGTTGGCGCGGCGATTTTTGAGGCGCTCCAGCTCGAAATGCTCGACGATGGAGCGGTATTTGCTGAATGCCTTGTTGTCGTGCGGCAGACGCTTGTCGCAGCGTTCCGGCGAATAGTGCATGGTTTCCTGGCACCACATGTCGAAGTTCATTTCGGGCAGCCTGTACGACGTGGGTGGCGTCTGGGCCAAAGCCGAAGCAGGTGTCAGGGCGAAGACAACAAGGGCTACGAGCTTTTTCATGGTCATACTTTAACGCTGAGAGCCGCTGAACGAAACGCGTAGCGGAAGAAATCCGCGCGCCTGTGGGAACGGCGCCACAGCCAGTGCCGGACAGAACCTACACCCGCAGGGCCTGTCAAAAGGCAGAAATCCTGCGTTCGCCTTGCCATGGTTCCGTCGCTCTGCGACCTGTCGCGAACACATTGCCGCCGTCAGCCACAGTGACGCAGTTACTCAGTCCGCGGCAATGGCACGTTCACGGTCCTCTGCCACCTGGACAAACTGTGCCGGCGGCGCCGGGCGGCCCAGAATGAGGTCTGAGGCCTTTTCGGCAATCATGATCGTCGGCGCGTTGGTGTTACCCGAGACAAGGCTCGGCATGACCGACGCATCGACCACACGCAGCCCTTCGATGCCATGCACCCTGAGCACGGGATCGACGACGCAGTCCTCGCCATGACCCATTTTGGCTGTGCCGACCGGATGATAGATAGTTTCTGCGGTTTTGCGAATGAAGGCGTCGATCTGATCGTCGTTCTGGACATGCGCACCCGGCATCAGTTCCGGACCCCGGTAGGGATCGAAGGCACCCTGAGCAAAGACCTCGCGGGCCAGGCGAACGCCTTCGCGCAAGGCACGGCGATCTTCTTCGGCTTCCAGATAATTGGGTTGAATGATTGGTGGTGCCGAGGGATCGGTCGAGCGGATTGAGATGAAGCCGCGGCTTTCGGGGCGCAGCTGGCACACATGCGCCATGAAGCCATGGCGATCTGCTTTCTTGCGCGTATGGTCGAACATGAGGGCCGCAATGAAGTGAAACTGCAGGTCCGGCGTTTCAAGATCGGGGCGGCTTTTGAGAAAGGCTCCCGACTCGAGCCCCTGCCCGGTGGCAAGGCCGGTGCCAAACAATAGATATTGTAGTCCGGTTTTCGCGGCTGCCAGCGGATTGGACTGGCTGTAAAGGGTAATGGGCTGCTTGCATTCATACTGAACTGAGCAGTCAAGATGGTCCTGGAGGTTGCGGCCGACTCCCGGAAGATGAGCGACTACGGGGATGTCAAAGCGCTTCAACACCTGCGCGTCGCCAATTCCGGAGAGCAGAAGAATTTGTGGGGAGTTGACGGCGCCGCCGCACAGAAGGATCTCCTGATTGGCGTGGACCTGAACCGTCTGGCCGCGCTGTACGTATTCGATGCCGGTCGCCTTGGTGCCGTCGAAAAGTATGCGGCTGACCAGCGCATGGCTCTCTACGGTCAGGTTCGAGCGCTCCAGAGCCGGACGCAGATAGGCGCTGGCAGCACTCCAGCGTCGGCCCTCATGGATAGTGAGTTGATAAGGACCGAAGCCTTCCTGCTGGAATC
>JAGWRJ010000115.1 GCA_028869725.1 Alphaproteobacteria bacterium
ACAACACACTCGCCACGAGATCGAAACTTGCAGGCGCGAACGGTAAGGCTTCCTCATCACCGATCAGCTGCCCGCCCTCACCGGCTACAAGCGACAGCGTGGTCCAGCACCCCGCATAAGGGGAAAGGCGCGATCGGCCTTCAGGAGTACTGGCCAGATCAAGACCCTGGTGAAACCGACGCCGTATCGCCCCTAGCCGTTCAGCCACACCATCTGCCGCCTCCAGCAGTAAAAATCGATCTTCCCCTTGGCTCAGGCCCCGCGCACGACGCCGGCGATAAAGCGCCCGGTCAAAGATCTGCGGCACCTCGGTGTCGCCCCGGTGCGGCTGAGAGTATGAAACTGCCATCTCCCCTCCTAGCCCACCAAAAGCCTCAGCGGCAATGGCGGCCAGTTTGCGCCGCGGATGGCAAAATCAGAGGTTCGCCCACCCATCCTGCGGTGCATGGGTGCAGTCTGCGTGTTGTGCTAGACCCTGCCTGCCCTATATTTTGCACCCATCGCGCTAAAGGCTATGCCCGTGCCCCCTATCACTATCTATACCACACCTCTCTGCCCATACTGTCTGCGGGCCAAACGGCTCCTGAACGCCAAGGGGGCCCGCTTTGAGGAAATCGACGTGATGCTGGATGCCGACCAGCGCCAGAAGATGGAAACGCGTTCGGGTCGCCATACCGTGCCTCAGATTTTCGTCGGTGACGTCCATGTCGGCGGCTGCGACGATCTTTATCGCCTCAACGAAACTGGGGAACTCGACGCCCTGCTAAAGGAAGAGCAACGATGAGCGGCTTCAAGGCCGCGTGCGTTCAACTGCGCTCAAGCGACGATGTCTCTGAGAACATCACGGCCACCTGCGAGCTGATCCGCAAGGCGGCTGAACAGGGCGCGCAGTTCGTGGCCACGCCGGAAAACACCACTTTGATGGCACCGGACGGTGGGGCCAAGCTCGAGCGCAGCTTCAGCGAGGATCTGGACCCTGCTCTACCTGCATTCTGCACCCTCGCCAGCGAATTGGGCATCTGGCTTCTGGTAGGCTCTCTGGCCATCAAAACCACTCCAAGCAAGACCGCCAACCGCAGCTTCCTGATTGATCCACAGGGACATATCAAAGCCCGGTACGATAAGATCCACCTTTTTGACGTTGATCTTCCTTCGGGAGAAAAATACCGCGAATCCAATACAGTAGAGGGCGGTTCTCAGGCTGTGCTTGTGGATACTCCCTGGGGAAAACTGGGACTTTCCATCTGTTATGACCTGCGCTTTCCACAGCTCTATCACACGTTGGCCAAGGCTGGCGCGCTGATGCTGGCGGTTCCCTCTGCATTTACTGAAACCACTGGACGGGCGCACTGGCACAGCCTGCTGCGGGCGCGTGCCATTGAGAACGGTGCGTTTGTCATCGCTCCCGCGCAGGGCGGGCTGCATGCAAATGGCCGTCGCACCTATGGCCATAGCATGATCATCAGCCCGTGGGGCGAGATACTGGCCGAGGCCGGCGCGGATCCGGGAATCATTCTGGCCGAGATTGACCTCGCGGCGGCACACGATGCCCGCGCACGGATTCCCAATCTGCGCCACGACCGAGATTTCGGGTTATCTTCGGGCTGATGGAAGCAAACGGCAGCCTTCGCCGGACGGCCTGCTGGCACTCGGTGAAGGAGAGTGCTTGCACTGCGTCACAAATGGCCCCATTTTCCTGGCTAACCAGGCAACCAGGGCCGGGATATGGGAGTGTATTTCCGTGATCGTCTATAGTCTGGCCTGCGCTCAGGGCCACGGCTTTGAAGGATGGTTCCGTGACAGCGCGGCGTACGAGCTGCAGGCCCAAGATGGCAAGCTCGTCTGCCCGGTGTGCAATTCGCGTCAGGTTCACAAGGCACCCATGGCTCCGGCGGTGGCAGGTACCAGGGAAAAGCCTGCGCCTTCGGCGCCGTCTGCCGATAGTCTGCACCAGATGCGGCAATACCTCACGGGCCTGCGCAAATATATCGAGACCCACGCCGAGAATGTCGGACGTGATTTTCCCGAAGAGGCCCGCAAAATACACTATGGCGAAGTGGAAGAGCGGCCGATCTATGGCGAAGCCAGTCTCGGCGAGGCACGCGAGCTCATCGAAGAGGGTATTTCGGTCGCGCCCCTGCCACCTGATGTCAGTGATTCAAATTGAGCCTATGCGGGCAGCCCCGTCCGGCCGGAGGCCAGGTCGCTCTGCCCTAGAACTGGACCGCCTGAAACAGGGCTAGGACCTCGTTACCGAGGGCATTCACCGCCGCGACAATGACAAGACTGATGCCGGCGGCGATGATGGCGTACTCAACTGCCGTTGTCGCGGCCGCGTCGGCGGCAAAGCTCAGCGCAGCAGCTCGACGAGGACAGGAATGAGCGGAACATCGGCCGGCGGCATGGGAAACTCCCTCAGCTTCGCCGGCCTTACCCATTTGAGATGCTGACCTTCGCACGGCTGGACGATGCCCTCCCAGCGTCGGCAGATGAAGAGTGGCATCAGCAGATGGAATGCCGGATAGGTGTGAGAGGCGAAGCTGAGCGGCGCCAGACAGGCTTCCTGCACCGAAATGCCCAGCTCCTCGCGCA
>JAGWRJ010000116.1 GCA_028869725.1 Alphaproteobacteria bacterium
CACTTGCGTTTTGGCAGAACTAGTTGCGCATCCTGAAGGGTGCCTTTGCGTTCACCGCGGTCGGGGAGCGACGTACGCGAACAGGCGCACTTTCCGGAAGGAACATGAGAGCTACCTGCGCCACTGCAGTAGCCCCGGCAACATACCAGGCCGGCGCCATCGGGCTGGCGGAGATATGGATCAGCCAGGTCACCACGAATTCGCTCGAACCGCCAAAAAACGCCATTGCGATCGAATAGACCGTACCAAAAGCGCTGGCACGGATTGTCCGCGGCAGACCTTCACCCAGAGCTGCACACACGACGCCAAATGTGAGATTAGAGACAAAGCCAAGAACTGACATGCTGACCACGAAAGTTGCGGCAGAGCCACTATCCACGGCAACGGCAAAGAGCGGTACGACCAGCACAAGCAGCAATGCATTGCCCACGACATTGACCGGCCGGCGGCCGAAACGGTCCGACAGCCAGCCACCCAGTAACAGTGCCGGTATAGCAGCCATCGAATTGGCGCAGGAAGCAAGAAACCCGGCGTGCGCCGACAGATGCATCACGTGCTGGGCGAAGGTCACGATATACATCTGCACATATGCGCCAATGGTCCCCATGCCCAAAATGACAAGCCCAAGAACCATCACACGCCAATGACTGCGGGCGAGGCGCGCGCGCGAAGCGATCGGTTCTGCTGTGCGCGTGTGCGCGGTCAGGGTCTCCGGCAGACTGCGCCGCAGCCACCAGCCAATCGGCACCACTAGCCCACCCAACGTGAACGCAATGCGCCAGCCGTAGGACGTCAGCGCGTCAGGCGACAGAAGTACCGAGAGAACCGCTCCGACCGCACTGCCGGTCAGCGCCGATGCCATCTGGCTTGCACCCTGGAACGACACGATAAACCCGCGCATCTCCTCCATCGCCGCTTCAACCAGAAATGCGGTGTTCGAGCCAATCTCGCCACCAAGCGAAAATCCCTGCAGCAGGCGTGCGCTCACGAAGAGAACCGGTGCCATAAACCCTATGCTTTGATAAGGCGGTATGAGCGCCATGCCGATGATTGAGACCCCGATCAGCATGAAGCTGAGCAGCATCGCCGGCCTTCGTCCAACCCTGTCCGCATAGTGGCCGATGGCAATTGCACCTAGCGGACGGGTCGCGAAACCCGCACCAAACGTGGCAAGAGACGCCATCAGACTGCCATATCCGCTCGTGCTCGGAAAAAAGCAACGGCCGATCTGGATGGCAAAAAACGAATAGGTGAGAAAGTCGTAGAACTCGAGAGCGTTGCCCAGTGTTACCGCCGCAATATACCGGCCCATGCGCGCGGGCGAGGGAGCGGGCTCCTTGGTCATCACCGTCCTGGTACGCCTCGACTGAAGGGACCGGGAGCTTGATGCAGGACGCCGGCGCAGTGCAATGACTTTTCGACCGAATAGGGCTGATAGCAACCCAACCTCAAGCCATGCCAAAGGCTGGCGTATCACCACCCAAGGCCGATCCCGGAGGGGTCAAGGCGGCAGGCACGTACGAGGCTTTCCCCCAGAGCCTCAATGGTCATCATCCTGAATCTCAGGCGGGACACCGCCAAAATCCATCCCGTCGCTCCTTATTGCGTGCCCGCCCACGCTCCGGATGCGTACCAATGTCCCATCACCATTCTCGCCGGCAGATGACCAAACCCAAACGCGAAGGCGGATTGCTCCCGTCGCCGAGCTGGCTATGATGCTGCCGCTATTGAGGATATTTGGATGCTTGGCCTTATGCAGGACTGGCCGTTGCTGGTCCATAAAATCATTGATCATGCCGCGCTCTACCACGCGCAGCGGGGTGTAGTGACCCGCACGCTGGAAGGGCCGATCGTACGTACGACCTATCGCGAGATCGCCATACGCTCCCGCAAGGTAGCCCAGGCGCTGGACCAAGCTGGCATTAAGGAAGGTGACCGGGTGGCGACCCTGGCCTGGAACACAGCACGCCATCTGGAGACCTGGTACGGTATTACAGGCATAGGCGCAGTTTACCACACCATAAATCCTCGTCTGTTTCCCGAGCAGATCGCCTGGATCGCCAATCATGCGGAAGACCGCGTACTGTTTTTTGACACCACGTTTGCGCCCATTGTCGCGCAGATCGCGGCCGAGCTGCCCCGGGTCAAACTCTTTATTGCCCTGACTGATCGCGCCCATCTGCCAGAGATCCCCGTTCCCAATCTGGTGGCCTACGAAGACTTCATCGCCAATGCCAATGGGGATTTTGCCTGGCGTGAGCTCGACGAGCGGGCGGCGTGCGGATTGTGCTATACCTCCGGCACTACCGGAAACCCAAAGGGCGTCCTTTACAGCCACCGCTCCAATGTCCTGCTCAGCCTTATGGCCGGTGGCGTCGACGGGATGGGGGTGAGTGGCCGCGATACCATCCTGCCAGTCGTACCGATGTTTCACGCCAACGCCTGGGGTCTTGCCTTCCTTGCGCCGATGATCGGCGCCAATCTCGTCATGCCCGGAGCCAAACTTGATGGCACCTCGATCTGCGAACTCCTTGAGACCGAACGGGTAACCATGACCGCGGCGGTGCCTACCGTGTGGCTGGGACTGCTGCAATATCTCGAGGCCTCGGGAAAGCAGCTGCCACACCTGCGGCGCGTCGTGATCGGTGGCTCAGCGGCACCACGTTCGATGATCGAGACCTTCGAGACCAAATATGGCGTAGAAGTCATCCATGCCTGGGGCATGACCGAGATGAGCCCTCTGGGAACGCTGGGTACACTCAAGCCTGGTCTTGAGGAACAACCCTACCCACGTCAGCTCGAATACAAGGTCAAGCAGGGACGCCCCTTGTTCGGTGTTGAACTCAAACTTGTCGGCGATGACGGCCGCGAACTGGCCCGCGACGGCAAGACCTTCGGTCGCCTCAAAGTGCGCGGACCTGCCATTGCCAAGGGATATTTTCGGGGGGAAGGAGCCAGCGCCTTCGACGACGAAGGCTGGTTCGACACCGGTGATGTTGCCACTCTCGATGAGGATGGCTACATGACCATCACCGACCGGGCCAAGGACGTGATAAAGTCCGGCGGAGAGTGGATATCGTCCATTGAAATCGAAAATCTCGCCGTGAGCCATCCCGCCGTTGCCGAAGCTGCGGTGATCGGGGTTCATCATCCCAAATGGGATGAACGCCCACTCCTGATCGTCGTTCTGAAGCAAGGCGCGACGGCTACTCGGGACGAGATTCTGGATCATTTGTCCGGCAAGATCGCCAAATGGTGGATGCCAGACGATGTTGTCTTCGTGGACAGCATCGCTCACACGGCGACCGGAAAGATCCAGAAGCTTGAGCTGCGCAAATCCTTTGCAAACTATCGCCTGCCGGGCGTTGCCTGAGGTCGGGAGAGTATCCATGCGCATCGTACCGGCATTGGGCAAAATGGCCTTCACTGGGTTTGTGTTGGCAGCCTTACTTGGACTGACAGCAGGCTTTGGCACCCGCTTCGGCCTGTGGAACTACCATGTCGGGCTCGATGTGCTGCTGCCCTGGTGTGTATATGTCGCCGTGGCCGCTCTGGCGATTGGCCTTATCTGGGGGGTACTTGCCTGGTTCGGAAAGGGTGACGGGGCGGCTGGTTACGGCCTCATCGGCGTGTTCGGAGCAGCACTGGTCCTGGCGCTACCGATTTACGACTATTATACGATCGAGAACTCGCCGCCGATTCACGACATCACCACGGATATCGCCAATCCACCGCAATTTCGCGCTCTACTGCCTTTGCGCAAGGGAGCCTCGAACAGTGCGAGATATGATGGCAACGAGCCCATCACCTGGCATGGCAAGACCCGCACCGAAGCGCAATGGCAGCGTAAATATTACACCGACATCTATACTCTGCGTTTGCTCATGAGCCCGACCCAGCTCTATGCGCGAGCATTACGAGCAGCTCGTCAGATGGGATGGGATATCGTCGCCCAAAGTCCGGAAGAAGGGCGCATCGAGGCAACCGACACGAGCTTTCTGTTCGGCCTGGTCGACGATATTGTAATCCGGGTACGTCCTTCGGGCGCCGGCGCCAAAGTGGACATACGCTCGGAAAGTCGCGTCGGACGCAATGATGGAGGACGCAATGCCGATGCCATTCGCAGTTTTATCCGAATCGTCAAGCACGGATGATGTCCGGGGCAGTCTCGGCGTAAACTTACGTCGGTAATCTGCGCCATGACTGAACCGACCCCACCCCGAAAGTCTGCATCACTCGGACGAGCAGGCTGGTTTGCCGTGGTCGTCTTGTTCGTGTTTCTCGGCTGGTCGGCGTGGTTCTTCTTTCACACCTGGAATGCGCTGAGCGGCGTTGCGATGAGCCCGCTGGGATGGCTGTTCATGTGCCTCGGCGTTGTCGTAACGCTCGCGGTAGGCGGGGGACTGATGGCGCTGCTCTTTTATTCCAGCCGACACAATTACGACCGTTAGACCCTTGCAAGCGCCAGGTTTAGACGCCTTGCACGTGATCCCGCACTCAGCTGCATCGTAGCGTCACGGCTGTGATCCAGCAGATTTCTGTCGCGCTCCGTGTCAGCCTGGACCACGAGCCACAAAATACGGATTCTGATAATTCGGCTTGCCATAAAGTAGCGGTGCACCGTCGAGCGTCTCCACTCTGCCACCGGCTGCGGCGAGCACGGCATGGCCCGCGGCGGTGTCCCACTCCATGGTGGTGCCATGGCGCGGATAAATATCAGCCGAACCGGCGGCAACGAGGCAGAACTTGAGGCTGGATCCCGCTGCAAGAAAATCCTTGATCGGATAGTGGGCGAGATATTCGTCGGTTTTGCTGTCACGATGTGAGCGGCTGGCAACCGCAATCATGCCGTCCGCGGGGGGGCGCCGTGCCCTGATCGACACAGCGGAAGACAGGTCCGGTCGCACATCGGATCGCACACCTAAAGTCACGGCACCATTTGGTCCGTCGCCAATCCACATCCGTCCTTGTGCCGGCGCGTAGACCACTCCTCGTATTGGAGACCGGTCACGGATTTCGCCAATATTGACCGTGAATTCGCCATTGCGATTGAGAAATTCCTTCGTCCCGTCGAGCGGGTCGACCAGAAAGAAGTGCTGACCAACCTCGATACGCCGACCCGCTGCGACTTCCTCTTCAGCAACGACCGGGATCTGCGGCCAGAGCGCGCGTAGGCGCGCAAGGATGAGGGCCTCAGCCTCTTCGTCCGCGATCGTCACAGGCGAGCTGTCACTCTTGCTGCGGGCCTCGACCTGCCCGCCATAGTGGTCAAGAATCAGCTTTCCGGCCTCCCAGGCAATCTCGGCAAGCTCGCGGGCTTGGCTGCTTAGCATGTGCGGTTATCCTTGACTGCGCGAGCGGCTGCTGGCGCGCGGTTGTGCGTAGCGGGCTGAGATCAGGGAGAAGAGCGCGCGCACGCCATTGACCTCAGGACCTACCTTGCGTCCCGGTCGTGGTCGATCGTTCCAGGCGGGAATATCGAGATGCATCCAGCGCGGGCTTTTGCTCACAAACCGGTTTAGGAACAATGCCGCTGTGATTGCACCCGCCAAAGCATAGGATGGCGCATTGTTGAGGTCCGCAATGGCGCTATCGAGAGTATTCTCGTAACCACGCCACAAGGGCAGGCGCCACAGTGGATCCGCTACGTCGCGTCCGGACTGCTCAAGCGCCCTGGCCAACGCCTCGTCATCGGTGAAAAATGGCGGCAGCTCCATGCCAGTTGCCGAACGCGCAGCCCCGGTCAGCGTTGCGACATCAATGAGAAGATCGGGTTCATCGTCATCAGCGAGGCTGAGCGCGTCGGCCAGAACGAGACGACCTTCGGCGTCGGTATTTCCGATTTCGACGGTCAACCCCTTGCGGCTGGTCAGGACGTCTCCGGGACGATAGGAGGAACCCGAAACCGAGTTCTCTACCGCCGGAACAAGTATGCGCAGGCGTACGTCAAGCCCGGCATCCATGATCATATGGCCAAGGGCCAGCACCGCCGCAGCTCCGCCCATGTCCTTCTTCATTGTCAGCATGCCTGCAGATGTTTTGAGATCGAGGCCGCCACTGTCGAAACAGACCCCCTTGCCCACGAGCGTGAGCCGGGGCGCCCGCGGGCGCCCCCACTGAAGGTCGATGAGGCAGGGTGGTCGAGCCGATCCGCGTCCCACCGCGTCAATCATGGGAAAGCCGGTGGCAAGGGCTTTACCTGCAACGACGCGGTATTTGGCGCGATGACGGCGTGCCAGGCTGCGGGCCGCAGCAGCAAGATCCTGTGGTCCCATGTCATTGGCTGGCGTAGCCACCAGATCGCGCCCCCAGAACAGCCCGGCCGCGATACGACTGACCGCATGCCCGTCGCAGCCCTCCGGCAGAACCAGCTTCGGGGCGGTACGCTGGCTCGCGGGCCTATAGCGCGTATAGCTGTAGCTGCCGAGCAGCCAGCCAAGGACGGCTAGGTCCGCGCGCACTGGCGCAGAGGCTAGGCGATAGGTTCCGGCTGGCAGCTTCTCGGCCGCGGCTGCGAGCGCCAGTGGATCGTCATTTCTGCCCAGCCCGAAAAGAAACGCGGCCGGCCTGCCATCGGCGCCGGGAACTGCTAGCAATTCCCCGCTTCTAGCCTGAAAGCCTGCACTCTGCGCCCACTCCAGGGTATGGCGCCCCATCGCGCGCAGCCGGTCGTCGCGCTCGGATGTTCCCACTGCATGCAACGCAACGGCGGACCTTGCGTTTTTGACAAGACAGCTGTGCATGAAGAACCTTTGCGTTTGGCGGCGGCCGACCTTAA
>JAGWRJ010000117.1 GCA_028869725.1 Alphaproteobacteria bacterium
GTCGTCGATCAGGCGCCGAGCGCGGCTGCAGGCTTTCGCAACGGGTTCTTCTATAGCGGCATCCTGATTGCAAGCTGTGCCGCGGTCGCGCTGGTGCTGATCAACCCGAAGCACGATCTTGGGCGCTTCAGCCGGCATCGCTAAGTGCGGTGCGAAGGCAAAACCTCCCGGTCACAGCGCGTCGGCGAAGACCGCCCCTCGGACCAGGCGTCCTCGCCAGGGCCCGGGCAGGTCATCGCTGCAAAGGCGCCTCAGGATCGGGCTCTCAGTCAGGTGATGTCGGAAAGTTCCCTACCCTAAAACTGCTGCCTTGGCGTTCGCTTCCATGTAAGGTTGCCACAGCTTCAGGATTAAGAGGGGTCATGATCATGAATAGGTTTCGGACAGCGTTCGTCGCAGCATGCATCTGCCTGATTGCCGTACCTGCTTCCGCTGCACTCAAGGTGGGCGACGTCGCGCCCAACTTCACCGGCACTGGAAGTCGGGGCGGAAAAACCTTCACCTTCAATCTGGCCGACGCCCTCAAGAAGGGGCCGGTGGTCCTCTACTTCTTCCCGTCCGCCTATACGCAGGGCTGCGACCTTGAAGCCCACACTTTTGCCACCGAAATGAACAAGTTCACTGAAGCGGGGGCCTCGGTCGTGGGGGTATCGGCCGACAATCTCCAGCGCCTCAAGCAGTTTTCCGCCGACCCGCATTTCTGTGCCGGAAAATTTCCCATCGTCTCCGATGAGAGCACCAGGATCGCCGCGACCTATAAGCTCAAGGTGACCCCAGCCATTCCAGGCGCCAAGGATGTGCGCGGCGTCGTGATTGGCCATGGCTTCATCGAGCGCTTCACCTATGTGATCGCCCAAAGCGGCAAGATCGTCGCCGAGTTCTCCTCGCAGCGCGATCACCTGACCCCACCCGAGCATGTCTACAAATCGCTTGCCGTCGTCCGCAAACTCAAGGCTGGCGGATAGGCACCTGAACGGGGCAGCTTGCGGACGCAAAGCCAACGGCAGGATGGCGTAACAGGCGTTCTCAGCGCCATCCCTGCCAGCCCTGAAACACTGCACAGGGACTTCCCGTTAAACCTCGTTGGCCTTTACCGTCTTCTTGGCCGCACGTATCGCGTCCTTGAAGTCGCGCCTGCGGCGCTTCAGAAAGTGCGTGAAGGTCGGATCGAGCAGGCCACGTCGGTCCGCCAGCTGATGAAGCCGGAAATCCGGCGAGACATTGGCTTCTGCCAGTATCGCGCCCGAATCTACCGGCGCAATGTCCCAGCCAACCAATGGCAGTTCATCGAGAATTCTGGCGCTGTCGCAGGCAAGCTGCGTCACCTCGTTCCAGTTGGGAACGACGGTTCCGGTGATGCGCACGCCCGTATCGGGATGATGGGTAATCTCATCGCAGTCGTTTGCCCGGCGGCGTATCGCGCGCAGCACACGCCCGCTCGCAAGATCGAGCTCGGCGAGCACGTTTCCCGGACGCCAGAAATTGTCAGCGGCGTGAACGCCGGCGGGGATTTTCCAGCACGCCCGTATGATCTGAGGCTTGCCATCCATCAGGATGGTCAGGAGCCGAACCGTGGCGAGGCGGTCGCCACACATCTCGCGCACTGCGGCGTGCGGCGTGACGCGCAGCTGGAACTGATAGCCGGTCCTGGCATGCGCCTTCACGTATTCGACGA
>JAGWRJ010000118.1 GCA_028869725.1 Alphaproteobacteria bacterium
CGTGCCAACCATCCGTGGGTGGAATGACAACGCCTGGATTTTCAGACGAGATATATCCGAGCATGACATTGGGACCTCGAACGAATAGGCGCCCTGCGTTAGGAATGCCCTCCACCGGCTCCATGCGGTGTTGCATACCCTGCATGAGTCGTCCCACCGTTCCCGAACGATTGGCGCCAGGTTGATTGGCGGCAATAACGGGTGAAGCCTCAGTTACCCCGTAACCTTCCAGCAGCTCGATGGCATACTTCTTACGTAGTAATGCCCGAGTTTCGTCGCGTAGCCGCTCTGCGCCACAAACAGCCAAGCGTAGTGAGCTGAGATCTCCCGGCTCTCCCGCGCGGGCATACTGTGAAATGAACGTATCTGTTGATAGCAGGATGGTTGCACCGCTGGAACGAATGCGCCGCGCAATCTCCTTTGGCTGTAGTGGAGTAGGATGGCATATCGTCTTGATACCTAGCATCATCGGCATTAGCGCGCCTACGGTAAGCCCAAAACAATGAAATGTAGGCAGCGGATTGAACAGAACATCGCTCTCGTACAGTGCGATGTGCAGCCTCACCTGCTCGACATTGCTGAGCAGGTTACCGTGACTGAGTGCGACTCCCTTGGGTTCGCCCTCGGTTCCTGAGGTAAAGAGCAGAACGGCTGGCGTGTTATGGGCGGGGCGCGCTGTGATCAGGGCGGGTGCATACTGGCCGATTGCGGCAGCCCCCTTGTTAGCGAGGGTAAGCTGCTCGCGTACGTCCTCCAGGTAGATGATCTCAACCTGCTTACCGAGCGAGCCGATGAGTTCATCAAACTTTCCCAGTTCGATGAACCGCCGTGCGGTGATGAGCCGCCGGACTTTGGCGATGCGAATGGCGGAGGATACCCCGTGAATTCCGGCGGTAAAATTGATCATCGCGGGCACCCGTCCATAGGCCGACAGGGCGAAAAAGGTGATAATCGCCGCAGCCCCTGTTGGCAGCATGACCCCGACCGCCTCACCAGAGACACTGCCCCGGCGCAGGGCGTGGCCTAGCGCCAAGGCCCCCCGCACGACCTCATCATAGATGAGTACCCGCTCGTCTCCGTCGACAAGGATTGGTCGTTGTCCGCCAAACCGGGCTCGTGCTTCCAGAAGCGCATGGAAAACAGGCTTTTCGACCCGGCGGGGGTCAAAGCTAAGGGCCTCTTCACCTGAAGCGGCGGCGACGCTAGCGACAGTCAAGTTTGCTCCTTCGGCGTGGCCTGATGTCTGACTCCTGAGTAGGGTAGCCCAGCCCCGCGGCCGGGCAAATGCCTGCCTGCATGCGGCTGACAGGTGATTTTCTCATCCGGTACCTATATGTAAGGAGCATGACTACAGTATTCGATCAGGCCGGCGCCGAAAGGCGCGCCGTTCGCCACCCTGAAAAGGCTCATCGGCCGGAAACCACCGTGCTGCGCAAACCCGACTGGATACGGGTTAAGGCGCCAGGCAGCCCCGTTTACGGTGAAACCAAGGCGATCGTTCGGACCCACAACCTCCATACCGTCTGCGAAGAGGCGGGCTGTCCCAATATCGGAGAGTGCTGGAGCCAGCGGCACGCGACGATGATGATCATGGGGGATACCTGCACCCGAGCCTGTGCGTTCTGCAACGTGAAGACCGGGCTTCCGGGCGCGCTCGATCCCGCGGAACCGCAGAACGTCGCAAAGGCGGTCGCGGAGCTCGGACTCAAGCATGTGGTGATCACCTCGGTTGACCGTGACGACCTGGCCGATGGTGGCGCTGCACATTTTTCCTCAACGATTCGTGCTATCCGGGCGTCGAGCCCCGGTACGACTATCGAAATACTCACGCCAGATTTTTTGCGCAAGGCAGGTGCGATCGAGAGCCTGATGCAAACGCCTCCCGACGTCTTCAACCACAACCTCGAAACCGTTCCGCGCCTGTATCTGAAAGTGCGCCCAGGCGCACGCTACTACGCAAGTCTGCGGCTTCTGGAGCGTGCCAAGGAACTCGACCCGAAGACCTTTACCAAATCGGGCCTCATGGTTGGACTCGGCGAGAGTCGTGACGAAATCATGCAGGTCATGGACGATTTGCGGGCCGCAAGCGTTGATTTTCTCACCATAGGGCAATACCTGCAGCCAACGCGACGACATGCGTCACTGGAGCGGTTCTGGACGCCGGAGGAATTTCAGGGACTGGAAGCCATCGCCCGTGCCAAGGGCTTTCTTATGGTTTCCGCCAGCCCACTGACACGTTCGTCCTATCATGCCGACGCGGATTTCGCCCAATTGCAGGCCGCCCGCGCCGCGCGCCAGAACTGACTGTCTCGACGTGACTGCGCATCACGAAACCCGACTTGTTCCATACTCAGCTGATCTGATGTACGCGGTGGTGGCCGACGTAGAGCATTACCCACAATTTCTGCCTTGGTGTATGGGCCTGCGTCTACTCTCACGCAGTCAGAACGGTGAGCGCGAGATCGTCACAGCTGAAATGCTCGTCGGATTCAAAGCGTTTCGAGAACGTTATACCAGCCGAATCGTACTTGACCCGGCAGCCCGCACCATCGCGGTTAGCCA
>JAGWRJ010000119.1 GCA_028869725.1 Alphaproteobacteria bacterium
CGCTCAGCCGCTTCAATCGCTCGTCCATGTCAAACAATCCCGCCTGGCCCCGCATCGCCTCACCCCCGCTCCGCCAGGGCCAAGTGAATCAGCACACCGCCAACTTGGCGAGGAAATTAGAAGCGCCCAACTTCGAGCTGAAAACCGCGTTCTGCCGTTCGCGCGACGCGGCGGCTCTCGTGGTGGAGCCGGTGCCGAGATGGTATCGACCTCTGCACTCTTGCCACTGCGGCCTCTTAACATTGCGCTCAGGGATAACCATAGACCTCGACTGCAGCGAGGTGCAGGTTTGTCTGTTGCCGTTCCGCTAGGACCTTGACGAATCGGCATTCAACTTTGCCCGGGCGTCGAAAGACGACGGGGGAAAGAGCCCCGTCGGTCTCTGGAGCCTGATCTTCAGGCTGCGCCCGACCATACTCAACCCATTCACTAGCGTCATCAGAAACCAGAACAACCAAGGGAAACGCTTTCTCTCGGACGACCCAAGGCCCTCTACGATTATGCACGTGGACCTCAACGATTGACGACTTCTTCCCCAGGTCCACAACCCACCAGGGGCTGTCTTCTTGTTCCGTATGGAATGCATATTCGCGCCCCCGCACGCCATCTACCGCTCTCATCGCATCGTCGTTGATGGTCTTGCCTGCCGACCATTGCGATAGGGAGCTTTGCCAAGCGCGCGCTCCGCGCGCGAGATCAGGCATGCTTGGCGTCTCCTGTATCGGTCCCGGGCGGTAACCGGCGCGGCGTCCTATATCGACGTAATGGTGGAGGGCGTCATAATACACGCCTTCGCTGATCCGCTGCGCGGCATCGACATAGGTGTGCAGATACCATCGCTCGTCAAAACCTGGCGGGATTTGAGTCCCGAGCTCGGGCCGATTTCGCCGAACCAACGGTGAGGAAAGTGCGATCGCTTGGAGATGCGCTGCCGAAACCTCGCGCCATAGCCCATCGATACGCGCGTGATGCAGCAACGCTTCGGACTCAGGAAGGGCAAAATTTATCGGAAAAAGAAAATATCGGTACCTTTCATCACCAAGTGGCAGCAAGTCGACTTCGCGTAGATGCGACGGATTGAGGAACCCATTGACCTGGAGAAAGATTGATCTAGCGTTAGAGAGCCAAGCTGCAGCAAGCGAAAAGGTGCTTACCGCTGGGGCAATGTTTGCCGCTCGGCGCAATATATCGAAATCTCTGACCGCCCCTTGGCTAGGCACGAATTCGGCATCCGGGAATTCATGCCTGAGCGCGCTAACGTAATCCCCATCGTCAAGCTGCCCCACAAAGACAGGGCTAAGGTTGGTTAAGTCCGCCAGATATCGCCAGAACCGAATCGGCGTTAATGGGTAAAATGGAACATGGCCCATTCTTATGTCGCCCGTCCGTATATTAATAACCAAATGATTTTCATCAAAAATGGGAATATCATGGTTTATTATTGGAAAAATTTCTCTGTATATAGACTTATCTAAGAAAAATTCGCTTCTTTGTAAATACAAATCTACAATTATGTGAACCGATCTTTCGCGTCGAGCAGTCTCCGCCAGATACGGAATATCAAAATCTTCGTTTCGGCGGACAAGAATCGTGCGCCGATAGCGCCTATTGTCCACCGGCGGAAACGATATGTTCCATTCTGGGAATGAAAAATTGCCCAGGACACAGTCCCCGATTGCCGCAGCAAGCGATTTGAGGGCAAAGAATTGGTATAAGCGATTACCGAGAAGCCCAGGATTCTGGATGCTGACGGCGGGAGTATCAGACCATTCCATGCTAACCTCCTAAAAAATACCAATGAATCTCGGAGGAAGCCGCCATAGGGACTGCCCCCACAAGGAGAGATCAATCTTATAAAGATCCTTAGACCGCCCTAGACTTGACATCGCGACCTGATCGATAAGACCCCGAATCGGCTCAATGTTTATATCAAATTCTACGTTGTCGACCGGCGGCAAACGGCCAAACCCCTGATACTGTCTGATCATATCTGAATCAGATACTCTTTGGTGAACACCGGCGTCCGTTCTTGCCCACGCCATGTCACGAGTCTTCTGAAGTCGACGCAGCCCGGATTTGAGGTCAAACCAGCGCAGATGAAAGAGGTATAAACGGTCGAAGACTATCGGCGCATCAGAGGAGTGCGATCCGGGAGACCAACGAACCGGCCTCGAAATCAACAACGGCTTGCACATTGACGACGCGTAGAAGACGTAGGGACGTTGCGCTGTAATTGGTTGAGAGAGATCGAGGTCCGTTTCGATATCGATGCGATGCGCTATGTTCAGCCCTATAGCCGTCACCACCGGGGGTAACGGATGAGAACAATATTCACGTAAATTTCCATAATATTTAGGGTCGGCCATGACGATTTCGTCGACATCTGAATAAATCACCCAATCATACCACTCAAGTAAACTCGTGCAAAAAGATGAGTTAAAGCTCGACTGTTTATGAGGTTCATAGGGGGAGCGGGGAATTCTGATAACGCTAGCAGGGCCGATGAAATCTGTACTGCCGTCATCTGATCCGTGATCGACTATAAAACAATTCTCTATGCCGACCTGATTTCCATAGTGCTTCAGCCATATCGGGAGATATTGGCTCTCGTTATAGACCATGGTCACCGCCGCGACCTTGGGCTGGAATGAGCGCTCCGCGCGGGAGTTAGGACTCTCCCCGACACCTACCGCTATGCCAGCCTGAGCGGGCAGCCATTCTAAGGCCATATCCCAAATCGCAAATGCAATAAGACGTAAATCGGAAGAACCTGAGACGACCGCGGGAACCGCCGCGTCCGGATATTGCAGGCCGATCGGCAGTGAGCCATCACCAGATACGACGGCGGCAGGAATCGTGAATTGGATTTCAGCGTTCTGGCTGATGGCACCGTCGTACAGAGGGGTAGCGCCGGAGAATATTCGTAATCTTTGCGAGAGAATCTTAGGTGCCGCGATAAACGGGCCGAGGCGCATCCGCACACTGATTGGAACATCGTGTGGCAGGTCGTGAAGAAATAGGCCGCCCTCCGTACCTGAGGTCCATCGCCCCATCCCCTCGGAGGGATAAAAGCCCTCGACCACCGATTGGTCGCTGTTACCCCCTATCGAAAACTCTATAACTCTTTTTGGCACGACATCTTTCCTGCCCCGTGGTCACGGAAGCTGCAGTGAGTGGGTTCCAATGCCTCAGGAGCTTCCTCTCGGAGGCGCCCCCATATACCGTCGCTCCATCTCCCATGCCACGCGGAAAGCCGGCCTAAAAGGGCCCCAATCAGCGTAGGGCTCCAAGACGCCGCGAGGCTAGGCCACCGGTCGGATCTTCGTGCAACAATTGGAGCTTGCATCTTTAGAAATGTGCCAAATATGCGGCAACTAGGGGCATCCGAGAATTCCTTAGAACGACGCGGGCATTGCGGCAGGCATCCCGGTCCAACCGCCGGCTCGCTGAACTGGCCCCCGCTCCGAGGGGCAAACCGTCACGGCCCCACGTCCAACACCATGACCCACACCCCTTGACCACCCCCACCCCCCTCGCCGCCTTCGCCGCCCGCTACGGCCTCTCCCCCGCGGCGCTCACCGCGCGCATCGAGGCCAGCGGCTACGACGACGCCGTCGAGATCGAAAACCCGGCGCCGGGCGGCGAGGTCGCGCGCCTGCGCATCAAGCCGCTCGGCCGCTTCGGCAACGTCTTCGCCCAGCTCCTCCACGCGATGATGCTCGCCCGCGCCCTCGGCGTCCGCCGCATC
>JAGWRJ010000001.1 GCA_028869725.1 Alphaproteobacteria bacterium
ACAAATCCCATTTGCCAATCTGAGCACAGGCAAATCCATTCTCGATGAGACACACCCTCTGTGGCTTGGTACGTATTGCGGCAAGAGTTCCGAGCCAAGTGTCCGAGAACGGATTGAACACGCGGATTTCCTGCTCGTCACTGCGCCGCGCTTCATCGAAACGAACTCGGGTCGCTTCACACAGGCGCTGCCGGCAAGGGCAACCATTGAACTCAATGGCGATCACGTGGTGATCCAGGACCGCATGTACAACGGTGTCAGCGGTTCTGCCCTCCTGGAACAGTTTGTGATGCAGATCGAGCCCCGTCCTAAATCGAATCGGCTGCCGCGCGAAAGCCGCAATTGGAACACGCTTGAGGACGCTCCATTGACGCAAGAGCGTCTGTGGCCACAGCTCGCCCGTTTTGTCAGGGACGGAGACGTAGTCATTGCCGAAAACGGCACCTCCAATATCGGTCTCAGTCAGGAGCTGTTGCCATCCGGGGTGAGCTATATCGCAGCCAACATCTGGGCATCGATCGGCTACAGCCTGCCAGCTGTACTGGGGGCAGCTCTTGCGAGGCCTGACCGCCGTCACCTCCTTTTCATCGGCGACGGATCGTTCCAGCTGACCGCACAGGAACTCTCAACCATCATGCGGCTGGATCTCAAGCCGGTCATATTTCTGCTCAACAACCGGGGCTACACCATCGAACGGTTCATACTTGGGATGAAGTCTGCATATAACGACATCGCGAGCTGGAATTATTCGCAGTTGCCGGCGGCATTCGCGCCACACAGAAGCTGCCTCACTGCCGAGGTGAGGACCGAAGGAGAGCTCGCGAAGGCGCTCGCAGAGGCAGGGACGTCCGGCAAGCTGTGCTTCATCGAGATGCATCTCGATCCGTTCGACGCACCTGAGGGCTTACAAAAATTAGGTCCCGTTACAGCGGATTTCGACTACGGACCGTACGGGCCTCAGACAGCCGAGCGGAGCGCAGAGTCTCGGGCTTTTTGGGGAAGCAAGGCAGGCGTAGAGAGCCAACCGGCCTTGGCGCACGCTGACCATTCCTGATCGTTGTCGGACGCTGCTGCCGCAGTTTTCTCTCATGCCACCGGTTTCGTACGCACCCAGTTACCTTGCGAACCGCATCGAGGTTTGCGCCGGATTTACGCGTTTGGTTCCTCGACGAGGATCTTCTTAAGATCACGCTTCAGGATCTTGCCGTTGGCATTGCGTGGCAGCGTTTCCGGCCAGAACACGATCTTCACTGGTACCTTGAATGCAGCAAGCTTGCCAGCGACAAAGCTGCGCAGCTCGGCTTCGTTCGTGTGCAATCCTGGCTTCAGATGCACGATGGCTGCTGGCTCTTCGCCCAAAGTCTTGTGTGGAATGCCAACCAGTGCAGCATCCATTACCGCTGGATGTTCGTAGAGAACGTTTTCCACCTCGATGCAGTAAATGTTCTCGCCGCCACGGATCAGCATGTCCTTCGCCCGGTCAATGATGAAGCAGAACCCCTCTTCATCCAGACGCGCCAGATCTCCGGTCTTGACCCAGCCATCGACAAAGGTCTCGGCCGTCGCCTCAGGCTTGTTCCAGTAGCCTTTGACGATATTCGGACCACGAGCCCACAGCTCGCCGACACTGCCCGGCGGCAGGGTTTCGCCATTGAGGCCCACGATCTTCAGATCGCACACCGGTGCGGCAGGACCGCAGCTGTCGGGGCGAAGTTCGTAATCTTCCCCAACATGCGAGGTACAGGTTGCGCTGGTCTCGGTCATGCCCCAGCCATTGCCCGGCTGGGACTTGGGGAAGGTCTCGACGATCTTGCGTACCAGCTCTGGCGCGGAAGGCGCGCCGCCATAGGACACGGTTTCCAGCGTCGACAGGTCATATTTCGCGCGCGCCGGATGCTCGATCAGCTGCCAGGCGATGGTGGGGACACCACCGGCAGAATGGACCTTCTCGCGCTCAATCAGCTGCATCGCGACTTCGGGATCCCACTTGCGCATCAGAACCAGCTTGCCACCGGTGAACAGCGTCGGGTTCATCACCGCAAAGCAGCCGGTTGCATGAAAGAATGGCACCGAAAGTAGGGCCGTCCGCTGTGGAGATTCGAGCGGATCGACCTGTGGAGGTGCCTCGCCACGGCGAATGAAGGCCCGTGCCGCCGCAGCCGCCGACGCGAAGATGTTGGAGATCATGTTGCGATGTGTCCCAAGCGCGCCCTTGGGCCGGCCCGTGGTGCCGGACGTATAGAGAATGGTGCAGTCGTCATCCGGAGCGATGGAGACCTCCGGCATGGGCAGCTCGGGCAGCTTGACCCAGTCATTGACCTGGCCGAGCACGTCTTCGAGCCGTTCGACATTGGTCTGCGGCAAGTCTTCGTCATAGCGGCTGACAAAGACGCATTCCAGATCCGGACAATTGACGAGGTGCTCGCTGATTCGTTCCAGCCGTTCGGCATCAACCACAGCGATCTTGGCTCCGGAATCGACCAGGCCATATTCAAGTTCGGGGCCTGTCCACCAGGCGTTGAGTGGCGTCAGGATGGCGCCAACGATGGTCGCGCCATAAAATGCAACCGGCCATTCGGGCAGATTGCGCATGATCAGCGCGACCCGATCGCCTTTCTTGACCCCACGCCGGACCAGCTCATGCGCAAAGCGCATCGTGGCCCGATAAAAGCTTTCATAAGTCACGCGGTCATTTTCATAGACAAGAAAGTCGCGGGCGGCGAACTGACGGCTGTAAGCGACGATCTCACGCAGACTTGCGGGAGCATGTTTCCACACGCGGGTCCGCACGCCGCGGATCATCACCTCCTCCATCTCGAGCTTGGAGCCCGGCTGTGTCAGGAGTGCATGGGCCTGGGCGAGGGAGACGACAGGAAAATTGGCGGGCAGGGTCATCGTGCATCCGTGAGCATGTTCGGGTTTGCAATAGAGGTGCCCCATCCTTCACCCCGCTGACAAAAAATCAAGCGGCATCACGCCCAGGCAAGGTACCGCCTGGCTTTCGGGCAGTTACCGGGGATCCATGGGTTCAGAGCGCATCGATACTGGCAGCACGTGCCGCCCACTCAGCGCGGATTTCCTCGGCAAGGTCGGGGAACTGCGACTGGGCTGCAGCACGCAGATTGGGCAGCGTATAGGCCGGGAAAAGGCCAGGGTCCGGTTTGAAGTCGCGCAATACCTGCCTGGCCAGCGTGACCTTGTGCACTTCGGTCGGACCATCAGCGATTCCCATCACCATCGAACCGATCAGCATCGAGGCAAACGGCATCTCGTTGGAAACTCCGAGCGCGCCATGAATGTGCATCGCACGTTTGACGATTTCGCTATAAACCTTGGGCATGGCCACCTTTACCGCGGCGATGTCCTTACGGACTTTGCGATAATCCTTGAATTTGTCGATCTTCCACGCAGTCTGCAGGACCAGCAGACGGAACATTTCAAGTTCGATCCAGCTGTCGGCAATCTGCTCCTGGACCATCTGATAGTCACCAATGCGTCCATTACCACGGGTGGTACGGGACACGGCGCGCCGGCACATCAGATCCAGGGCCTTCCTGCACTGGCCAACCGTGCGCATCGCGTGATGCACCCGACCGCCTCCAAGCCGCGTCTGGCCGATAACAAAAGCCCCACCACGCTCGCCCAGCAGCGCATCCTTCGGGACCCGCACATTGGTGTAGCGCATATAACCCTCGGAGCCGCGACTGGTCTCACCGACCCCCACATAGCGGACGACCTCGACGCCGGCCGTCCGGCGCGGCACAAGAAACATGGACATGCGCTGGTAAGGATCCGGATGGTCAGGATCGGTCAGCGCATAGACAACGAATACTTCAGCGTGACGGGCGCCGCTGGTGAACCATTTCTCACCATTGATGACCCATTCCTCACCGTCGAGTTCGGCTTTGGTCTGGAATGCGAGCGGATCAGAGCCGCCTTGCGGCTCGGTCATCGAGTAGCCACTGGTAATTTCGTTGTTGAGCAGCGGCCAAAGATACTTCTTCTTCTGCTCGGACGTGCCGAAATGGGCGATGATCTCGGCATTGCCGGTATCGGGCGCCTGACAGCCAAAGACGACTGGCGCAAGAGCAACGCGGCCCAGCCGCTCATTCATGAGCGCAAGCTTGACCTGGCCGTAACCTTGTCCCCCCAGTTCGGGACCAAGATGACAGGCCCAAAGTCCCTGTTCTCGCACCTTTTTCTGCAAGGGACGGATCGCACGCTCATAGGGTTTAGACCCCGGACCGGCGCGCCAGATGTCCAGATGCACCAAAGGTTCGACTTCTTCGTCGAGAAAGCGGTCGATCCAGTCCAGCTTTTTCTGGAACTCCGGTTCGGTCTCAAAGTCCCAAGCCATCTGCGCCTCGCTGTTTTGAGGCCGAGCTTAAGGCCATCTGCTCGGACTTTTCAAACCCCGGCGATGGGCTAGAGTGGGCCAAAATATCGGGAGATCCTGTCATGCCTCAGCGCCCACAATCTCTTCTCAAATCCCGCCTGGCCCGGATGGACGGGTTTTTGAAGCAGCGTTATGTCGACAGCGGCCGGCTGGCTGGGACCCTGACACTCGTCTCCCATCAGGGGCGTATCGTGCACACCTCCGTGGTCGGCGAAATGGACCGTGAGCGTGCAAAACCGATGCGTGAAGACACCATCTTCCGCATTTATTCGATGACCAAACCGATCACGTCAGTCGCATTCATGATGCTGGTCGAAGACGGGCTCGTTGCTCTGGATGATCCGGTGCATCGCTTCATTCCGGAATGGCGTGATCTTGGTGTGTACGTAGCCGGGCTGCCAGGCGCGTTTCAGACACGCCGCACCTTTGCGCCCATGCGCATGATTGATCTGCTACGCCATACGTCGGGACTGACCTACGGCTTTCAGCAGCGGACCAATGTTGATGCGGCCTATCGCAAGCTCGGCATCGGCAACATCGAAGGCACCCCCTTGTCACTCAACGACATGATCGCGGCGCTGGCCCACCTTCCCCTGGAATTTTCGCCAGGCGAGGCCTGGAATTACTCGGTATCAACCGATGTCCTTGGCTATCTCGTCGGCAAGATTTCCGGCATGCCCTTCGAGGATTTTCTTCAGCAGCGCATTCTGGGACCTCTGGGTATGGAAGACACCGCCTTCTCCGTGCCCGCGCAAAAGGCTGAACGGTTCGCCGCCTGTTATGCTTTCGATGCCAAAGGAAAGGTGGTGCTTCAGGACGATCCGGCCAAAAGCAAATATCTGGCCCCGCCCATACTCGTGTCCGGCGGCGGCGGGCTCGTCGGCACCGCAGCAGACTACCTGAAGTTCTGCCATATGCTTTTGAATGGTGGCAGCCTGAACGGGCACTACTTCATCAGCCCCAAGACCATTTCGCTGATGACCGCCAATCATCTTCCGGATGGCAAGGAATTGATGGCGATGTCGCGCTCGCTATTTTCGGAGGCCGGTAATGAAGGGCTCGGTTTTGGCCTCGGCTTCTGCTCGGTCCTCAACCGCGCCAAGGCCATGACGCTGGGAAATGCCGGCGAATATTTCTGGGGCGGAGCAGCCTCAACCGCATTCTGGATCGATCCGGCCGACGAGATCGCGGTCGTGTTCATGACCCAGTTCCTGCCCTCCTCCACCTATCCGGTGCGCAAGGAACTGCGCACCCTGGTCTATTCATCCTTCGCGGGGGATTGACCTTCGACATCTTCGCCGTTTTCATCGTCTGCATCCACGGCTTACATCTGGGGAGCAGCGCGTGTCGGCGACGGGTCTGTCAGGAATGGAGGCATTACGCCGCGGTGATGCGCAGGCCGCGCGCAAAGCCTTTGAAGCGGCG
>JAGWRJ010000120.1 GCA_028869725.1 Alphaproteobacteria bacterium
CGCAATGTGTGCACAGACCGGAGAGATCTCGTCGGGCGACCAGATCAAGCCGGTCCAAAAGAGCCCGCATTGCCGGATCAAGACGATCGCGCTCCTTGAGCTGCAGGGCGAGGCACTCGGCCAGATCGCGTGCGCCGACACCGGTCGGCTCGAAACCCTGCACGATCGCAAGCACGGCCTCGACTTCCGCAACTGCAATGGCCAAACGCTCTGCGATTTCACTGCAGTCACCGCGGAAATATCCCGCCTCATCGATGGAATCTATGACTGCAGCGGCGATCAGGCGCTGCGTTCCGGAAAGCGCCGCAATCGACAATTGGCGATTGAGAAAGTCTTTCAAGGTTTCACTTTCGCTCACCGCGCCGTCGAGCGCTTCGCCATCGCGCTCATACCCGCCTGACGAGCGCAGCGTTGTCCAGTCGGTCAGTGAGTTTGCGGTAGCGGGCGCGTCGGCGCGGGCGATGTCGTAGAGATCCTCCTGACCGGCATCCATGTCATCGGCTTTTGAAAAGTCATCGCGCGACAGCGCCGTATCCAGGCTCTCACGAACCTCCCCTGCGGCAGGTTCGGGCTCGGCCTCGTTTACATCTTCGCGTTCGTCGCGCTCCAGAAGCGGATTGCGTTCGAGCTCCTGCTCCACGTAGTCGACAAGCTCAAGATTGGAAAGCTGGAGCAGCTTGATCGCCTGCTGCAGCTGCGGCGTCATGACAAGGGCTTGCCCCTGCCTTATTTCCAGCCGCTGCGTGACCGCCATGATCTGCCCACCACACTGTCAGAGCGAAAAGCGCTCACCCAAATAGACGCGCCGCACGTCGCGATCGCCTACGATCTCCCCCGGACCGCCTTCCTTGAGGACCTTGCCCTCATGAAGAATGTAGGCACGATCTATTATGTCCAACGCATCGCGCACGTTATGATCCGTGATCAAAACACCGATGCCACGATCCTTCAGATGGCGCACGAGATCACGGATGTCCGAGACCGCGATCGGATCGATGCCGGCCAGCGGCTCGTCGAGCAGGATGTAGGCTGGCTGCGTCGCCAGAGCCCGGGCGATTTCCACGCGCCGGCGTTCACCGCCCGAAAGTGCAATGGCGGGTGTATCCCGGACATGGCTGACGCCAAACTCGGCCATCAGTTCTTCGACCATGGCTTCCAGCCGGGCTGGATCGGACTCAATCAGCTCGGCCGCAGCGCGAATGTTCTCCTCCGCACTCAGCCCCCGAAAAATCGAGGCTTCCTGCGGCAGATAACCGATGCCAAGGCGCGCACGACGGTACATGGGCAAGGCCGTGACGTCATGACCATCGAGCTCTATGGAGCCATAATCGGCCGGAATGAGACCGGTCATCATGTAGAAGGTCGTGGTTTTGCCGGCGCCGTTCGGACCAAGAAGGCCCACCACCTCACCGCGCCGCAGCGAGAGACTGACGCCCCGTACCACCGGACGCTTGCGAAAGCTCTTGCCGATGTTGCGGACAACGAGCCCCTGCCCGCCTTCGACCAGTCGCGGCCGCTCGGAAGAGGAAGAATTTTCTGCAACGGCGTTCGGTGCGTCTTTCATGGCAAGAACTGTGCCTGTCCTCTTTTAAGGAAGCGTAAACCCTATTTTTCCTTTGTGGCTGACTTTTCTGGAGGTCCCTTCTTGGGTGGAGGCACAAACAGCCCCTGTACCCGTCCGCCTGGCATGCCCCGGGCGGTCAGCTGTGCCTTGCCGGATTCAAGATCGATGACAAGCTGCGTACCGCGCATCACATTCTTGTTGCGTGTCAGCACAACGTCCCCGCTTAGCGTGATAGTGCGCTGATTTACCTGGTAGATGCCTTTCTGCCCCTGCGCCTGCCCGTCCGGTGCATCGAAAAGCACGTGGCCAGAGGCGATGATGTCATTGATCGCCCCCTTCTGGGTCCGCACATCGACACGGTCGGCATGGAGTTTGAAATTACCCTGACTGACGATGACATTTCCCTGATATGCCCCGGCTTTGGTGTTGAGATCGCCGCTGAAACGATCAGCTGACACCGCGATGGGTGCATTGGAGGCATGGCTGCCCAGATTTAAACCCTGTGCCTGCGCCCCGGCGCCAATCACGATGGCGCCGAAGGTTGCCAGCATAACCGAACGAATCCGCGTCACGCCTTCGCTCCATGAAGATAAAATTGCATATGTACGTTGCCGATCAGGTGAATGGTCTTATGGGTACGATCGATTTCAAAACGCTGCGCGCTGAGGGTTCCGTCTGGTCCCTGTCCGGTAATCGGGCTGTCACCAGAGACCTGGCCGCTGGCAAGATCCACGAGTGCATGCTCGGTATGCAGTTCGTAACCGTTACTTGCATAAATGGATAACGCCCCCACCAGGCGCAACGTATGATGATCGACGTCGAGATAGCCCATCTTGGCCGAGGCGCTGACCCACAGTCCCTTCTGGAGGGTGATGTCGGCCTGCACGCCGTAAAGCCGTGCCTTGTGCGCGGAGGGCCCTGTCTGCACCGCGCGCTGCGCGGTAATCAGGAACGGATCTCCGCGGGCATCGGTCCCGTGAAGACGAGGTTTGATCATGGCCAGATCGTTCGCGATTTTGGTCAGGCGGGCGAAGCTCATTGCCACGCGTCCACTCTCGCGCGGTTGCAGCGAGTACGCCGCGACCGCCGCAATAATAGCCAGACCCAGCAGGAGCAGAACGCGCTTCATTATGGCGACAAACTGGCTGTAGCGCTGCGGATCGCCGGCATGCAGACCACCTCGCGCACGAAGACCGGTGGCCGACCATCGCTGCTTGGGTCTGTCTTCGTGCGCGCCTGCCATCACTGCAGTCCTGCCCGCAGGCAATCATGGATATGCAGAATGCCAAGCGGCTTACGGGTACGATCCGTCGGATCCAGAACGAGAAGCTGAGTGATCTGCCGCTCGTTCATCAGCGCCAGAGCCTCGGCGGCGAGCTGATCGGGACGGGCAGTCTTGGGCCCGCGCGTCATCACGTCCCTGGCGCGCCGGCTGAGGAAATCAGGCGCGATAGTACGGCCGATATCGCCATGGGTGATGATGCCAAGAGCTCCGCCCTGAGCATCCGTCACGATGACACAGCCGAGCGTCCCCCTCTGCAGTTCGGCAAGCACATCGGGCATAAGCGCGTCTTCGACAACGAGGGGCAGATCGGAGGTGCGCATCAGATCGCACACCCGGATCAGCATGCGGCCAAGCGAGCCGCCTGGATGAAAATTGCGGTACTGGTCGGCGGAAAAACTCTTGCGCTCCA
>JAGWRJ010000121.1 GCA_028869725.1 Alphaproteobacteria bacterium
AACCGCGACTTGGCCTCGGTCAGGCACTCCGGGGCCTTGCCACTGCCGGGCTGGATGTCTCCGATGGTCTGATCGCCGATCTTGGCCATATCGCGGAGGTTAGCGGGGTTGCCATTGCGGTGGACGCCGAGCGGCTGCCCCTGTCGCGGGCCGTCCGCGCCCTTTGGGGGAACGATGCCCCGCTGCGGGCGGCCGTGTGCGGTGATGACTACGAACTCGCGTTTACGGCGGCTCCCGCCAATCGGCTGGAGGTTCTGGAACGGGCGCGGGCTTCAGGTACCGTGGTGAGCGAGATCGGCCGTGTCGAGGCGGGATCCGGGGTCCGGCTGCTGGCAGCAGGGCGTCAGCTTCCACTGGCCAAGGGCGGCTGGACCCATTTTTAGGCCCGCTAACCCGCCGTTAGTCTCCCGCTGCGAGCATGGGCGCATGCGTGTGATGCTCGGTTCCCTGTTTTTGCTCCTTGTGGCCGCCTCCGGCGCCGTCGCAGGTTCGCCGCCCGCGAGGCCGGCGAGTTCCCACCAGGTCGCACTGCCGATCCTGATCGCTCCCATGACAGAGGATGGCAGGCTGACCGGATACGCCTATCTCAATCCGGTCCTGACTGCCGCAAGCGACCAGGCGACGCTCAAGGTCCGCGACCGTACACCGTTTCTCCAGGATGCCTTTGTACGCGATGTCAACTCCGCCTCGATCCAGGACCCGGCGAACCCAAAGCAGGTAGATATCAAGGGGTTGGAGGCAAGGCTGCTGGCCGATGCCCGGCGCATCATGGGGCCGGCCAATGTGACCGCGGTTGCCTTCAGCCAGATCCAGATCAGCGCGCTGCTGCCGGGCATGTCCAGTGCCCCGGCAGGCCAGGTTCCGGCCCCGCACTAAATCCAAGCATTGCAAGGCCTAAGCGCTTTTGGCATGTTCCGCCGACCTTTGCTGGCCGCGTGACTCGCGTCGGCCGGCAGAGCTCGCGATTTTGGGGGAAGCGGTGCGCGGCATGCGGCCGGCCAACTCAGGTCATCCAGGAAAATTGGACCTTTCGGGGAAACAGCGATGAGCTTGGAGCTTGAACTGGTATTGGCGTGCGGGGTTCTCGCACTGCTGTATGGGGCATGGACCATCAGGTCTGTGCTGAGCATGAGTGCAGGTAATGCGCGCATGCAGGAAATCGCCGGCGCAATTCAGGAAGGCGCAGCCGCCTATCTGAACCGGCAATATACGACCATTGCGCTTGTTGGCGTCGTGATCTTCGCGGCGGCGTGGGTGGTATTCGGTTGGCAGGTGGCAATCGGCTATCTGATTGGTTCGACCTTTTCGGGCATCGCCGGCTATGTCGGCATGAACGTTTCGGTGCGCGCCAATGTGCGCACCACTGAGGCAGCTCGCAACGGCCTTGCCTCCGGACTTTCGGTAGCGTTCCGCTCGGGCGCGGTGACGGGCATGCTCGTTGTCGGCCTTGGACTGCTCGCGGTTGCGGGCTACTGGGCGCTGCTGCGCTTTGTGTTCGGGCTCGACATGTCGGTGGAGCATGATGCGCGCACCATCACCGATGCGCTGGTGGCACTCGGCTTTGGCGCCTCGCTGATCTCGATCTTTGCTCGTCTGGGCGGCGGCATCTTCACCAAGGGTGCAGATGTCGGCGGTGACATGGTGGGTAAGGTTGAAGCCGGAATTCCCGAAGATGATCCGCGCAATCCCGCCACGATCGCCGACAATGTGGGTGACAATGTGGGTGACTGCGCCGGTATGGCTGCTGACCTGTTCGAGACCTTCGCGGTGACCACTGTGGCCACCATGGTTCTGGCCTCGCTCGACTTTGCCAGCACCGATCGGGTGCACCTGATGCTCCTGCCGCTGGCCATCAGCGCAATGTGCATCGTCACTTCGATCATCGGCACGTTCTTCGTTCGCCTGGGCTCGTCCAACAACATCATGGGCGCGCTGTACAAGGGCGTGGTAGTGACGGGCGCCCTGTCGCTCGCTGGCCTGTGGTGGCTTATCAGCTGGACGGTTGGTGGCATGCACACCATTCTGCAGACTGTCCCGGATCTGTCGCTGCAGATCACAGGCGCGGATCTGTTCTATTGCGGCGTGGTTGGGCTTGCGGTGACCGGCGCCATCGTCTGGATCACCGAATACTACACCGGCACGAATTTCCGTCCGGTGAAGGTGATCGCGCGTGCGTCGGTGACGGGCCATGGCACCAACGTCATTCAGGGCCTTGCGGTCTCGATGGAATCCACGGCGCTGCCGGCGCTGGTGATCTGCCTCGGCATCGTCGCCGCCTTCGAGCTTGCAGGGCTGTTTGGTATCGCCATCGCAGTGTCCACCATGCTCTCGCTGGCGGGCATGATCGTGGCGCTCGACGCCTTTGGTCCGGTCACGGACAATGCCGGTGGCATTGCCGAAATGAGCGGCCTCGAAGGTGATGTACGCAAGACTACAGACGCCCTGGACGCAGTCGGCAACACTACCAAGGCGGTGACCAAGGGTTATGCCATTGGCTCGGCCGGTCTTGGTGCGTTGGTGCTGTTTGCCGCTTATACCCAGGACCTGACGTTCTTCACCCGTCACTCCGATGTGTACACCTACTTTGCGAATGTCGCGGTGCCGAGCTTCTCGCTCGCCGATCCGTGGGTCGTGGTGGGACTGTTCATCGGCGGCATGCTGCCCTACCTCTTTGGTGGCGTGGCGATGACGGCAGTGGGACGGGCGGCGGCGGCCGTGGTCGAGGAAGTAAGAACGCAGTTCCGCGAAATGCCCGGCATCATGCAGGGCAAGCAGAAGCCGAACTACGGCCGGGCCGTTGACATGCTGACACGCGCGGCGATTCGCGAGATGATCGTGCCGTCGCTGCTGCCGGTGCTGTCGCCGATCGTGCTCTTTCTCCTCGTCGAGCGCTTCGTCGGCAAGACGCAGGCCTTCAACGCGCTGGGTGCCATGCTTCTTGGCGTGATCGTCACCGGCCTCTTCGTTGCGATCTCGATGACGAGTGGTGGTGGTGCGTGGGACAACGCCAAGAAGTACATCGAAGATGGCAATTATGGCGGCAAGGGCTCGGACGCGCACAAGGCGGCCGTGACCGGCGACACGGTTGGCGATCCTTACAAGGACACTGCCGGCCCCGCCGTAAACCCGATGATCAAGATCACCAACATCGTAGCGCTGCTGCTGTTGGCGACCTTGGCGCACTTCTGATCACGCCAACGCGTACAGATGCGGCGCGGACGAGCAATCGTCCGCGCCGCTTTCTTTTCATAGTGCAGGAATTATTGCCGGCGGGGCAGGGGCGTGACTGTGCCACCGCGCCTGTGGCGCGCACCTGCCACTGCTGTCAGGCGGACGCCGGTACCCGGTGCCGTCTAGTGACCACCGCCTGGATTGCGCTGGTCGATGCCCCCGCCGCCACCTGGGCCAAGCGGCACGCCGGGCGTGGCATTGAGAAGCTGCTGCAGGAAGGTGAGTTCGCGTCCTGGGGTTGGCGTTTTGCTGGTGTCGAAGGCCACAACATGGCCATCACGAAGGCCGTAATGACTCAGGCTTGTGACCTTGTCCTCCTTGTTGAAGCGAATGGCCAGAATGTCGCGATCGAGAATCGTCGGCGGGAAAAATGCAACCCGCTGCTGCACGCTGGATATGTAAAACCAGCTTCGCCCGCTGAAGTTGGACTTGGTAGTGGGATCGCCCAACTTCTTTTCGATGGTCTCTTTGGTGTCCTTGCCGACCACAATTGAAGCTTCGGCAACGGGGTCCGGCAGATAGCCACGTTTGGAGATCACCGGGGTGCAGCCCGAGGACAGTACAAATACGGCAGGAAGACTTACCATCAGCAGGGTTCGCAGGCGCGGTATGGCCATTTCGTCGTCAACCTCGTGTGTGGGTCCTGCCTGGGATCGGGCGCCGCAGCATCTGGCGGCGGGCTTGACCTCTAACAGGGACCCCAAGTACCCCGCGCATCTGTGCTAGCCTCGCCGGCCGCCCTATGCAAGGGCCAGCTTAAGGGAGTTGTTCAACATGTTGAAGGCCTTGCGCCGCGCCGCCGAACGCCGCAGGACGGCCTCGGAGCTCGCCATCGCCATCGTCCGGCGCGGACTTTCGCCATCATTTTATCGGCTCTGGGCAGTGCCGGACACGTTCAATGGCCGTTTTGACATGGTGAGCCTGCACGCATTTCTGGTTCTGAGTGCCCTGGAGCGTGAGGCTGACCGGGATCTGTCGCAGGAGTTGGTCAATGCCCTGTTCCACAGTTTTGAGGATGCGCTGCGTGACCAGGGCGCAGGTGATATGGGCATGACCCGGCGCATCCAGAAGATTGCTGGCG
Organism: Alphaproteobacteria bacterium; assembly: GCA_028869725.1. Lineage (GTDB taxonomy): Bacteria > Pseudomonadota > Alphaproteobacteria > Micropepsales > Micropepsaceae > Rhizomicrobium. The sequence continues at coordinate 4,313 of JAGWRJ010000121.1, forward strand.
CGTTCTATGGCCGTCTGGAGGCGTATCGTGGGGCAAGCTCGCGGGAGGAGGTTGTGGGCGTACTGCTGCGCAATCTCTATGGGCAGGACGAGAGCTTCCAGCCGCAGGCCCGGGCGCTCGCCGCATATATGGAACAGGCTCGCGACGGCCTAAAGCCTGATGCTCTGGTCGCCGGCAGAGCCGAGTTCGGACCGCTACCGGACGGGGCGAGGTACGAAGATGACAGAACATAGAGATGTCGCGCCGCTTCCCCTAAGCCGCCCCTACGATCTTTCCGATCTGGGGGCCGCTGGTGCCGAGATCCGCATCAGCGCCAGCGGCGAGGAACTCGGCCGCCTTGCCGCCTGGCTTGAGGTGCCTGAGGTCCGCGACTTCACGGCGCAGGTCCGCCTGCACCGCCGTGCCGCCGATCGCTTTCGCTACGAGGCAGAACTCGAGGCACTGGTTATCCAGAGCTGTGTTGTGACCCTTGCTCCGGTGCCGCGCACCTATCGCCACGTGGTCCGGCGGGTACTCGAGGTCCGTGGCGGGAATCGCCGTCGTGCCGCGGACACCGACAAGTCGGGGACTGTCACGCTCGCGTTGGACGAGGATGACACCCACGAGGAACTGAGCAGCTACCGCTACGACCTTGCCCTACCGCTGCTCGAGGAGTTGTCGCTGGGACTTGATCCCTATCCACGGGCAGACGGCGTGGAATTTACACTGCCTGCCGGGCTTGACGCGCCCAAGGACAGTCCTTTTGCCGCCCTGGCCAAGCTTAAGGGCGGGAAATGACGCCGGATCTCAAAATCGCTTGCCTCCGGCCTGTGTTTGAGGTTACCTCCGCGCCTTGCTTTGCCCGCCGGTTTCGCCGGATCGCGCGCCACGGCGCGTTACGCTGTCGCGAGCGCAGGATCGGGCCGATGAAGGAGTGAACACCGCCATGGCGGTTCCAAAGAGAAAAACCTCGCCGTCCAAGCGGGACATGCGGCGCAGCCATCATCGCCTGGCTCCCGCAGCCCATGTCGAATGTCCGAACTGCGGCGAGCAGAAGCGGCCGCATCATGTCTGTCCATCTTGCGGCCATTATCGCGATCGTGAAATCGTCAAGGCCGAAGACTGATAGACTGCGCGGCTTGGCCGGGTCGAACCGGCAGCCTATCCGCAGAGGAAGTCAAGCGTGGCCGGGGACTTGACCGTTTCGATCGATGGTATGGGTGGCGATGCCGGACCAAGTGTGGTCATGGCGGCGCTGTCACGGACCATATTGCGCCATCCCAGCGTGCACTATCTGGTGCACGGCGATGAGGCCGTTCTGAAACCACTGCTCGCGCGTCGGCCCAAGCTCGCCGACAAAGTCGAAATCTGCCACGCACCCGAACGGGTGCGGATGGAGGACAAGCCGAGTCAGGCTCTGCGACGCGGACGCAATACGTCAATGTGGGGCGCCATAGACTCTGTCGCGAAGGGGCGTGCACAGGTCGTCGTTTCTGCGGGCAATACTGGCGCGCTGATGGCGATGGCGATGTTTCAGCTGCGCACCATTGAGGGAATTGACCGGCCGGCCATCGCGGCCTTGTGGCCGACCAAACGGGGGCAGACCGTGGTCCTCGACGTGGGCGCCAATGTTGACTGCGATGCCGAGCAGCTGGTCGATTTTGCGGTGATGGGCGAGGCCTTTGCCCGCGCCATTCTTGGCCTGGAGCGACCCAGTGTGGGCCTGCTCAATGTCGGCGAGGAGGAGCAGAAGGGTAATGAGCAGGTGCGCAAGGCCGCCCAGATCCTGCGCAGCGTCAATCTGCCAATGGAGTTTTCCGGGTTCGTCGAAGGCGACGACATAGCCGAAGGAACCGTGGACGTTGTCGTAACGGATGGCTTTACCGGCAATGTCGCGCTCAAGACAGCCGAAGGGACCGCCAAAGTCATCACACACTTCCTGCGCGCCGCGCTCAGGCGTACGCTGCTGAGCCGTTTGGGCGCGGCCCTTGCCAGCGGCGCGTTTCGCATCCTGCGTCAAAAACTTGATCCGCGCTCGGCCAATGGCGGTATTTTTCTGGGGCTGAACGGTGTCGTCGTCAAAAGCCATGGCGGTACCGATGCGCTGGGTTTTGCCAGCGCCCTCGATATGGCGATCGATATGGCCAAGGCTGATGTCATTCCCAAAATCGTGGCCGATCGCGCTGTGCTGACCAAACCGGTTCCAGCGCAGGCGGGCGATTCGGACGGATCGGGGGCCGTCGCCTCGTGAGTGTGATCCGATCTGTGGTTCTGGGCTGCGGCGCGTATCTGCCCGACAATGTCGTCAGCAATGACGAGCTGGCCAAATGCATTGACACCTCCGATGCCTGGATCGTCGAGCGCACGGGTATCCGACGCCGGCACATTGCCCGCGAGGGGGAGGTGACCTCCGATCTGGCTCTTAAGGCAAGCGAAGCTGCGCTCAGCGCGGCCGGGATCGGCGTCGACGAGCTGGATCTCATCGTTTGTGCCACCACCACTCCTGACGAGACCTTTCCGGCCACGGCAACGCGGGTGCAGGCACGGCTCGGCATGACCCGCGGTGCCGCCTTTGACGTTCAGGCTGTGTGTTCGGGATTTATCTATGGGCTTTCGGTCGCGGATAATTTCATCCGCGCCGGACAGGCAAGGACCGTGCTTCTGATCGGGGCCGAGACCATGTCTCGGCTGATGGACTGGAGCGACCGCACCACCTGCGTGCTCTTTGGCGATGGCGCCGGCGCGATCGTGTTGCGCGGCGAGGCTGGGACGGGTGGTCTTGCGGACCGCGGTGTGCACAACACCAAATTGTATTCCGATGGCCGTCTTCATGATCTCCTCTATGTCGATGGTGGGCCGTCCTCGACCCGCACCACCGGCTATCTGCGCATGCAGGGCAAGGAGGTATTCCGCCACGCGGTGACGAATATTTCCGCGGCGATCCAGGCATCCGCGGATGCAGCAGGCCTTGCGGTGAGCGACATCGACTGGTTTGTGCCCCACCAGGCCAATCAGCGCATCCTCGACGGCACCGCACGCAGACTGGGCATTCCTGCCGAAAAGGTGATCACGACTGTCGCCGAGCACGGCAACACCTCGGCCGCATCGGTACCTCTGGCCCTGGCCGCGGCGGTCGGCGACGGGCGGATCAAGGCGGGCGATCTTGTTCTCCTTGAGGCCATGGGGGGCGGATTTACCTGGGGCTCGGCCCTCCTGCGCTGGTAACCCTGGCAGGGTGCAGGGGCCCAATGGCCCTCTCCTATCCCTTTGCGTTGACGGAAAATCTTGGAGCGCTTAGCCTTTTGCCTTCGCAAAAGGAGTCGTGCAGCGAATGACCACCAAAACGCTCACGCGAGCCGACCTGACTGAAGCTGTCTTTCGGGCCGTCGGACTGTCCCGAAACGAATCGGCCCAGATGGTCGAGGACATGCTGGAAGAAGTCTGTTCGGCGCTCGCCGTCGGCGAGACGGTAAAGCTATCCTCCTTCGGCACCTTTGCCGTACGCCAGAAATCCGAACGGGTCGGTCGCAATCCCAAAACCGGCGATGAGGTACCGATCGCGCCGCGGCGGGTTCTGATCTTCCGGCCCAGTCACGTCCTGAAATCCGTCATCAACGGCCAGACCCCGCAGTTTGAAGCGGAAGAGGCGTAAGGCCATGCCTGGCGACGCTGACTCCGGCATACGCGAAAAGGCGCCAGAAGCCTTCCGCACCATCAGCGAGGTTGCCGCAGAACTGGATGTTCCCCAGCACGTCCTGCGTTTCTGGGAACAGCGCTTTTCTCATATCAAGCCGGTCAAGCGCGGTGGCAACCGCCGCTATTACCGGCCGCAGGACGTCGATCTGCTGCGCGGCATCCGGGCACTGCTGTATTCTGACGGCTTTACCATCAAGGGGGTGCAGAAGCTGCTGCGTGAGCAGGGGGTACGGTATGTCGCTACCCTGGGCCACAAACAGAGCTCCCTCATCAACGAGCTTTCACATGACGGGCGACTTTCGACCGCAGAACAGGGTGGCGATGAGGCCTATCAGCACGCCCGCGCAGTGATCGCGGCAGTGGCTGCTGCCCATCCCGATGCGGTCCATGCCGGGGACACCCTGGAATTGCCGCAGTTGAGCGAGGCCTCACGCGGTCGCCTTGGCGAGATCCTCGCCGAGCTCGAAAAGCTGAGGGAAAGGCTGCATAGCCGGCCCTGGCGGCTCGCCGCAGAATAGGCGGGAAAATTCCGTTTCGGTGATTGCCGCAGCGATCCCCCCTGACTATAGTCCGCCGCCCTTGGGTACCCCGTCCGAGGCAAGTGCCGGCTCAATGCACGGCACGCAGGTAGATGGTAACGGAGCGTGGCGCAGCCTGGTTAGCGCACCAGTCTGGGGGACTGGGGGTCGTGGGTTCAAATCCCGCCGCTCCGACCAAACCTGTGATGTCCAGCTTCACTACGGGTACCGATTCGCCTCAAGTGGAACGCGCATTCGCGACGTCAGCAACGCACCTCGCCAGCCGGAAGCTCAGCAGTTATTGCGGTCACACCCTCCGTACAGGCGATTTTGGGGATCTGAATGACATGAGGTTTGCCGGTGCAACCGACCAGGGCATTCTATCTGCAGCTTGCACGGCTGCACGCATCATCGGAGAGTGCCGAAATCCAACGAACGCTAATTCCGCCAAGTTTGGCGCTCTCAACTTTGAGCTATTCGAGCGCGTGCGTGCGTTCTGGCGTATGCGGAATTTGTACTTCCATACCTGCTGATCAGCACGTCACGTACTAGAAAGCCGGGCGCACAACTCCTCGACGTTCAACTCTCCCTCGCGCGTCTGTCCGCCGATCTCCAAAAAGCGCGCCATCGCCGACCTAGCGCTTGGCTCCCGGATGAGGCGCTGAAAGAGGAATGCTTCTTCGCGAAGTCCCTCGGCTAATGGCCCGGCACTTGCGTCCACACTTTCTTTGGCAAGTCGGATGGCCGGCGCAGGGAACCCCGCGATGCGGCGGGCAAGCCAGTCGACATATCGACCGATTTCGTCGGCTGCCAATGCGCGATTGAGATAACCCCAGCGTTCGGCGGTTTCCGCATCAATGTCGATGCTTCCCAGTATCGCTTCTAGGGCGCGGCCACGACCTACCAGTCTTGGCCAGCGTTGCGTCCCCGTTCCCCCAGGGAGGATGCCCACTGCTACCTCCATCTGGTTGATGACGGTTTTACCGCGCACGCCGAAGCGCATGTCGAAGGAGGCGATGAGTTCGGATCCACCTCCGCCTACACGGCCTTCGATCTGGGCAATCGTGACCTTGTTCATGGTACGGAAGCGCTCGCACATGTCATGATATTCGTTGCTCTCTTGAGTGGGAGGATTATCGACCGGAAAGCTGAGGATCGCAGCCACGTCAAAATGAGCTATGAAGAAATCGGGGTTTGCACTCTTCAGCACTAAAACGAGCGCTTCGTCATCTGCTTCCAATTCCTTTGACAGCTGCACCAGCTCCGCATACAGCGCGAGTGTGATGATATTGATCGGCGGATTATTGATAATCGCCTGCACAATGCGTCCGTCACGCGTAACCTGCATAAGT
>JAGWRJ010000122.1 GCA_028869725.1 Alphaproteobacteria bacterium
GGAGCCTTCGGCGCCGAAAGCTATGCCAATACGGAAATCGGCCAGGTGCTGACGCAGGCCTATCTCGACGCCTACGCCCGGCTGGTCGACCAGCTGGGCGGGCTGCCTGGTGCCAATGGCTCCAGCGCCTCGGCGGCCAATGCACCGCAGGCCGTGTCGATCACGCGGACGGCGTATATGTATGAGCGCGCGGGTGGCAGGGGCAAAGTCGTACGCACGCTGACACCTGGCATGCTGCTCTATCCGACGGGCAAAAAGGACGGCGTGTGGTGGGAGGTCTCGGATGAGCTCGGCAACCGGGGCTGGGTGTCGTCGGTGACCTTCGAGCTGGCCAAATAGGCGGTTTGCTTTGCGCCGCCAGAGGCGGGAAGCTGGCGCAGAGGATCTGGAGACGCCGCCATGCCGCAGCCATTCCGTATTGAGGTCAGTCAGGCCACCATCAACGCCATCCTGCGCAAGGTCCGCTCTTATGAGTGGCATGAAGCGCCGCAGGGTCCGGGGCTTGAGGACAGCTGGGCCTATGGTGCCAATCTCAAATATATGCGCGAGCTCTGCCGCTATTGGGTTGAAAACTACGACTGGTTCCACTGGCAGGACGAGCTAAATCGCTTTGCGCAATTCCAGGCTGAGGTCGACGGTATCGCACTTCATTTCTATCACGAGCCCGGCTCGGGCACGGCACCGCTGCCCCTCATCCTCAGTCATGGCTGGCCCGGCTCGGTGTTCGAATTCCTGCATATCATTGACCGCCTGGCACATCCTGAACGACATGGTGGCGATGTTCGCGACGCCTTTACGGTGATCGTGCCATCGTTGCCGGGGTACGGATTTTCGGGCAAGCCCGTTCGCCCGATCTCTCCGCGCACAATTGCCCGCATGTTCGATACACTCATGACCGATGTTCTGAACCTGCCAGGTTACATTGCGCAGGGGGGCGATTGGGGTTCGGCGGTTTCTGGCTGGATGGGTTATGAAGGCAAGGGGTGCCGGGCGATCCACCTCAACATGATGGGCTGGCGTACGCCGGCAGACGCCCCACAAAGCGAAGAAGAGAAGGAGCACGCTGCGCGCGCGGAGCAGCTCTTCAACATGGAGGGCGCGTATTTTCGTGAACAGTCGACCAAGCCGCAGACGCTGTCTTACGCAATGATGGACTCTCCGGTCGGGGCGTGCGCCTGGATCGTCGAGAAATTTTACGGCTGGTCGGACATTCGCAGCGATTTTGAGGCGGTGTATTCCAAGGATCAGCTTCTAACCAATGTCATGATCTATCTGGTCACGCGCAGCTTCAATACCGCAACCTGGCTCTATCGGGGCCTGTTCGAAGACATGAGCGGCGAGCCCGTCCCACCTGGAGCACGGATCGAACGGCCGGTGGCGATTGCGCGCTTTCCGGTAGACCTCATCCCCTTCCCTCCACGCAGCCAGGTTGAACGCAGCATGAATGTGGTGCGTTGGAGCGAATTCACCGAGGGCGGCCACTTTGCGGCGCTTGAGCGACCCGATGATATCGTATACGATATACAAAGTTTTGGTCGAGGTTTCCGGTGAATGCGCAGTTCAAAGCTTGTTCATGTCGTCAGCTGTCACGCTGAAGGGGAAGTGGGTGAGGTCATTGTTGGCGGTGTGGCCCCCCCGCCGGGGGCTTCACTATGGGAACAATCGCGCTTCATAGCTCGTGATGGACGACTGCGCGCGTTCGTGCTCAACGAACCGCGTGGCGGTGTGTTCAAGCATGTCAGTCTTCTTGTCCCGCCCAAGACCCCAGGCGCCGACATGGGGTGGATCGTCATGGAGCCCGAAGACACCCCGCCCATGTCCGGATCAAATTCCATGTGCGTGGCTACAGTACTGCTCGAGACTGGCATTTTGCCGATGCAGGAGCCACAGACGATCGTGCATATCGAAGCGCCCGGGGGCGTGGTACGGGCAACCGCCAGCTGCCGCGATGGCAAGGTCGAGTGGGTCCGCATTCGCAATGTCCCGTCCTTTGTGGATCGTCTGGACGCTCCGCTCGAAGTCGAAGGCCTGGGCACACTCACCGTTGACATCGCCTATGGCGGAGACAGCTTCGTGATCGCAGATGCCCGTGCGCTGGGCTTTGCGCTACGTGCGGATGAGGCGCGAGAACTTGCCGAAACCGGGATCCGCATCACGCGTGCAGCCAATGAGCAACTGGGATTTCGTCACCCGGAAAATCCCGGTTGGGATCACATCTCCTTCTGCCTTCTGGGTGCGGCGGTGGAGAAGCAGGGAGATGCCTGGATCGGCCGCAATACTGTCGCCATTCAGCCGGGCAAACTCGACCGGTCGCCCTGCGGCACGGGCTGCTCGGCGCGCATGGCAGTGCTACATGCGCGCGGTATCCTGAAGGTGGGTGATCAATTCATTGGGCGCTCCATCATCGACAGCGCGTTTCACTGCCGGATCGAAGACCTCGCCAAGGTTGGATCCCATCCTGCAATCATTCCGAGTATTCAGGGGCGCGCCTTCATCACTGGCACGCATCAGCTGATGCTGGATCCTGCCGATCCATGGCCCGATGGCTACAGGCTCTCAGATACTTGGCCCAAACTTGCCTGAGCCTCAGGCCAGATCGCGCCCCATTGCCAGATATTTGTCGCGGCGCTGCTGCTTGAGGGCGCTGGGCGACAGCGTCCCCAGTTCGCTCAGGGTGTGGGCGATGGTTTCCCCAACAGCCTGGATCGCGTGATCGGGATCGCGATGCGCGCCCCCCAGAGGCTCACGAATAATACCGTCGATCAGCTTCAGCTCGAGCAGGTCCTGCGCGGAGATCCGCATGGCTGCAGCTGCATCCTGGGCCTTGTCGGAGGAGCGCCACAGTATGGAGGCGCATCCTTCGGGTGAAATCACCGCATAAATTGCGTGTTCCAGCATGTACACGCGATTGGCGACCGCTATTCCGAGCGCGCCACCGGACATACCCTCGCCAATGATCGTCGCCACAAAGGGCACCTTCAGATTGAGACTCTTCTCTGTGGCCCGGGCGATCGCCTCCGCCTGTCCGCGTTCTTCGGCGCCAACACCGGGATAGGCGCCGGCAGTGTCGACAAAGGAGAGCACCGGCAGAGCGAAGCGGTCGGCGAGATCGAACAGACGCACCGCCTTGCGATAACCCTCCGGCATGGCCATACCGAAATTGTGCTTGAGCCGCGACTGGGTGTCATTGCCCTTTTCATGCCCAAGCACGGCAACTGCCTGACCACGAAAACGCCCGAGTCCGGCGACGATTGCCTCGTCCTCACCAAACAGCCGATCGCCCGCCAGAGGCGTGAATTCATCGATCAATCCGCTCAGGTAATCCGAAAAATGCGGTCGTGCCGGGTGACGAGCCACCAGGGCCTTCTGCCAGGGAGACAGTTTTGCATAGGTCTCCTTGATGAGGACTGCGACCTTGGTCTGCAGCCGCCCGACCTCATCCTCGATATTCATCGAAGGATCCTGTTCGGCCAGCTGGCGCAGCTCGACGATTTTACCCTCAAGCTCAGCAATCGGGCGTTCGAAGTCCAGATAAGCGTGCATCTTTGCTCAGAAATTTCGCTCCGCCGACGCAGCGGAAAACGGGCGGAAAGTGGCCCGGGGACCCTGCAATGTCAACGAAGGCTGTAGGCCTTGCCCGGTCAGTGACCCTGCCCCGTCCCGATCGTGCTCTTCCCACCATAGCTGCGCACGCGTGCAGCGCGCGTTAGAGGCAACAATCCAAGAAAAAATTTCATAATTTCAATGTGTTACAGAATGTTCCGCAGCACTGCGCCCCAACCCCGGCGACAGACGCCACAGAGCGTCCGCTGGGCCTTAGCAGGACGACTGCTCCCTGATCATCGCCATCTGCTCCACGATGACCTGCGCCTGGCGAATGGAGGCCGCGTCGATGAGGACACCATTGAGCGTGGCGGCACCGAGGCCTTTTTCCTGCGCCTCCTTCATGGCTGAGAGAATGGCCTCAGCGCGGGCGACCTCCTTCTGCGGAGGGGTGAAAATCTCATTGGCGAGCGCCACCTGATTGGGGTGTATCGCCCATTTGCCTTCGCAGCCAAGAATCGCCGTGCGCATGGCCTGGGCGCGAAACCCCTCGCCATCGGAGTAATCTCCAAACGGTCCATCGATTGGAACAAGGCCATGGGCTCGCGCAGCCTGACACATCCGAAACAGCGGATAGTGCCAAAGATCATTCCAGTGACGCGCGCGACCTCCGTTCACGTCTGGATCAGTCAGCATGACATAATCCACATTGCCGCCGCCGATATTGGTCGTGCGCATGCCTTGTGAAGCAGCGTAATCCGCCGAGCCAAAATGCAGGCTCTCGAGGCGCCCAGAAGCCTGCGCGATTTCATCGATATTGCCAAGACCGAGGGCGGTTTCGATGATCACTTCCAGCCCAATCCGTTTCTTGCGCCCAACCGCGACGCTGGCTTGCGTAACCAGCATATCAATCGCGTAAACATCGGCCGCGCACCCGACCTTTGGAATCATGATCGCATCCAGGCGCTCACCGCCCTGTTCGATCAGCGCCAGCACGTCGCGGTAACACCAGTGCGTATCCAGGCCATTGATCCGGACGGTAATGAGCTTGCGGCCAAAATCGATCTCCTTGAGTGCCGAGACGATATTGTCCCGGGCCTTATCCTTGTCGGCCGGCGCTACGGCATCTTCCAGATCAAGGCAAAGGACGTCGGCGGCACTTGCAGCAGCCTTTTCAAAAAGCTGCGGGCGTGAACCAGGCACGAACAGCTTGGACCGGTAGAGACGTGGCGGCGTGCGGCGGACAACAGGGGTGAAGGACACGGACTTGCTCCTTTACGGGGTGAAGCAGCCTAGAAGTTTGACGCTGCAGATCAAGACGGCTGCTTCGGCCCTTTGTCGCGCTTGCCGCTCCTGCGCCGCGCCAGGGGATGCGCCGACTGGACGACGCGTACAAGGCGCTCGCTCGCTACGTGGGTATAGATCTGGGTCGTCGCAATATCTGCATGGCCCAGCATGGTCTGCACGCTGCGCAGATCGGCGCCACCTTCGACCAGGTGCGTGGCAAAGGCGTGACGCAGCACGTGAGGGCTGAGCTTGGCCGGATCGATCCCCGCCTTGAGGGCAAGCTGCTTGAGCAGCTTGTGACAAGCACGGCGAGTGAGATGACCCTCCACACCATGCGAAGGGAACAGATACGGGCTTTGCTTCTCGCCTTTGGGAAGAAACTCCTGGCGGACTTCGAGCCAGCTCGCGATCGCTGCCCGGGCAGGGCCGTTGAGCGGTGCGAGGCGTTCTTTGCCTCCCTTGCCACGCACGAGGATGGCGCCATCGCGAGCTCGGGCCGCCGCCAGTGGCAGACTGACCAGTTCGGACACCCGCAGTCCGGCGGCGTACAGGATCTCGACCATCGCCAGCAGACGACGCCCCTCTGGCCCCTTGGCCGCCTCCGTTTCGGCGCAGCCTATCAGCCGTGCCACCTCCTCTGCAGTCAGAACTTTAGGAAGAGGCCGGACCGTTCTTGGCGCATCCAGGATGGACGTCGGATCATCGCTACGCACCCCCTCCTGATACAGAAAGCCGAAGAACTGTCTGAAGGCCGAGAGCTTGCGTGCCTGGGTCGATGGGGCAAATCCGGCTTGGGAAAAACGCTCCAGGAATTCGCGCAATGCGGCACGTGGCGCATGGACCAGATCCAGCGCCCCGGCGAGTTCCATCAGATCGCGCCGATAGGCGGCGATGGTGTTGATGCTGGCACCGCGTTCAGATCCCATCATGTCCAGAAATGCTTCGATCAAGCCGGCGTTTTCCGAAGCACGGGAGGGGCGCGGGCTCACAGAGCTGTCGATCCTTTCGCCTGCAGCGCGGCGCCGGTCAGCGATGGCGGGGAATAATCAAGAAGCGCGGCGTTCGCGATCGCCCGAGCATCCTCATTCAAATGCTCCTGCACAAGATCGCCCACAAGATTTGCGCAGGCATCCGGAGCCAGATCACCCGGTCCTTCTGCTCCGATCGCATCAAGGACAAAGGCGATGGCAGCGCCGCGCTGACTGGGCGCGTGCAGCGCCTCGTCAAGCTTGCGCAGATATGCCCGTCCGGGCCGCCGTCCCGGCCATCGGGTTTGTCTGGCACTCCTAGCAATGAGCGCAACTGACGGCGGTAGGGGCTCCTTCAATGCGGCATAAAGACTCAAAGCCAGCGCCGCAAATCCCTGTTCCGGGGTTTTCTGCACCACCTCCCGGCTCAGCTCGTTCAGCATCATGCTACGCTGTGCCGGTAGAACGGCTGACGGCGCAATCAGATCGAGACTGGCATATAGACGTGCCCACACTGGCGCATCACTGGGCAGCGCCGGATTGAGCGTCGCAGCCCACTGCACCGCGCGTTGAATATTGCCCGTCATCATCAGTGCCCGCGCAAACAGGCCGGTCATATCGCGATCTCGTGCATCTGGCTCAAGCCGCATCAGGGCGTCCTGTTCGAGGTCTGCAGCGATATCCATCAGATCCTTGTTCTGGGCGGAGGCAAGCGCCTCATAGATCAGGGCGGGCTGAACTTTTTCTGCGGCCCGTTTGACCGCTTGGCGTAACAGCGACTGGCCCTCCAGGAAGGGCATCTGCAGGACCTGCGCATGCTCCGTGGCGAACTGATCGGCGGTGAAGTCCTGCGCATCGGCGATCGACTGCAACTCCGCGACTGACAATGCGCCGGTGCGCACCACCCGTTCAGCAGCCTCGATGCGATCTATTGGCGAGTTCTTTGGGGCGCGCGCTGCCAGCAACAAACCGGGCGTACCGAGCTCCTCGCCGAGATCGAGCGGAACAGGCAAGCCATTTTGCATCAACAACAGGACCGTTAGTGAATCGGCATTTTCGACCTTGTCGGGTATGCGTGCAGCGTGGGTGTGCAGATCCGCAAGCAACGCAGAAAATGCACGATCAGAAA
>JAGWRJ010000123.1 GCA_028869725.1 Alphaproteobacteria bacterium
GCCATCGAACAGGCGCGGGCAGACGTGGCCCGGCGCATGGGGGTCGAGGCCAGTACGGTGGTCTTCACCAGTGGAGGAACCGAGAGCTGTGTCCTGGCAGTGTGGGGTGCGTATTACGGTGCCCTGGAGGCAGGGAGGCCCATAACACGGGTTCTGGTATCGGCGATCGAACATGAATGCATCGGGGCAACGGCACGCGCACTCGCGGAACGGGTGAGCGGTGTCCAGATAGAGGTTCTGCCGGTTACCGGCGACGGAGTGGTTGACCTCGACGTGCTGTACACGCGTCTGAACAGTGGCGCCGGAATGAACCTTGTGTGCGTGATGGCAGCTAATAACGAAACCGGCGCGATCCAGCCTGTTGCGGAGATCCGCACGCTGACTGCCGAGAGTGGGGCTCTGTTTGTCTGTGACGCCGTGCAGGCGGCAGGCAGAATTGCAATCGTCGCGGACTATGTCGCACTCAGCGCGCATAAACTCGGGGGGCCGCAGGGAGCGGGCGCGCTCATCGTGCGCGAGGATGCTCCCTTTGCGGCGCAATTGCTCGGCGGTGGCCAGGAGAAGGGACGGCGTGCGGGTACCGAAAACGTTGCGGCGATCCTGGGGTTTGGTGCAGCTATGCGCCTGGATACGAACACCGAACAACAAAGGCTCAAGGATCTGCGGGACCAGTTCGAACGGGACCTCAAATCCGCCTTTGCGGATGTCGTCGTGTTTGGCCAAAATGCGCCCAGACTTGGTAACACATCCAATTTTGCACTGCCCGGACTTTCGGCGCAGACCGCTGTCATGGCGCTTGATCTGGACGGAATTGCCATAAGTGCTGGCGCAGCATGCTCATCCGGAAAGGTGAGCCGCTCGCATGTACTGCGTGCCATGGGCGTGGCGCCGCAACTTGCGGATGCAGGTCTGCGGGTCAGCTTTGGCTGGACAAATCACGATAGCGATGGAGCCGCAGCCATACACTCGCTTTATAGACTACGCCAGCGCGCCGGCGGGCGCGCGGCTGCGTGAGGTAACCCATGTCCGCGATCGAACAAACTCGCACTCAGGTTCAGGCTTTAGCCGACAAGTACAAATACGGCTTCGTCACCGACATCGAAATGGAGCGTGCGCCGCGCGGGCTCAACGAGGAGACGGTGGCGTTCATCTCGGCCAAGAAGGGCGAGCCGGAATGGATGCTGGAATGGCGCCTTTCTGCCTATCGTCGCTGGCGGCAAATGCAGGAGCCAAACTGGTCCCGGGTAAAATATCCCAAAATTGATTACGAGAACGCGTATTATTATGCCGCTCCGAAGTCGGCCAAGGACAAACCACAAAGCCTCGAAGAGGTCGATCCCAAGCTGCTCGAAACTTATAACAAGCTTGGCATCCCGCTCTCTGAACAGAAGCTTCTTGCGGGTGTTGCCGTCGACGCAGTTTTTGATTCAGTGTCGGTGGCGACGACGTTCAAGGACACGCTGAACAAGGCCGGCGTGATTTTCTGCCCGATTTCGGAAGCTATTCGTGAGTATCCAGATCTTGTCCGAAAGTATCTGGGCAGTGTGGTCCCTGTGACCGACAATTTTTTTGCCACACTGAACTCGGCGGTGTTTTCCGACGGCACCTTTGTCTACGTCCCCAAAGGCGTGCGCTGTCCGATGGAGTTGTCGACCTACTTCCGCATCAACGCGAGCGAAACCGGACAGTTTGAACGTACCTTGATTATCGCCGACGAAGGTTCTTATGTGAGCTATCTCGAAGGCTGCACTGCGCCCAAGCGCGATGAAAATCAGCTTCATGCCGCAGTGGTCGAGCTGGTGGCGCTGGACGGTGCCGAGATCAAATATTCGACGGTTCAGAATTGGTATCCGGGTGACGAGAATGGTCTGGGCGGGATCTATAATTTCGTCACCAAACGCGGAGACTGCCGAGGGAATGACTCCAAGATTTCCTGGACGCAGGTCGAAACCGGGTCGGCAATCACCTGGAAATATCCGTCCTGCATCCTGCGCGGCAACAATTCGGTTGGTGAATTTTACTCCATCGCAATCGCCAATCACTTCCAGCAGGCTGATACCGGAACCAAAATGATTCATCTGGGTCGCAATACCCGGTCGCGAATTATCTCCAAGGGAATTTCCGCTGGCAGGGCGCAGAATACATATCGTGGACTTGTTTCGGTGCATCCCCGGGCAGACGGAGCGCGTAATTTCACGCAGTGTGACTCGCTTCTGATCGGCAAGGAATGCGGGGCACATACCGTGCCCTACATCGAAAGCCGGAACCGCACCGCACGCATCGAGCACGAGGCCACTACCTCCAAGATTGCCGAGGATCAGCTCTTCTATTGCACCAGCCGTGGCATCGCGCCGGAGGAGGCTGTTGCCTTGATCGTAAATGGCTTCTGCCGAGAGGTACTGCAGCAGTTGCCAATGGAATTCGCCGTCGAAGCCCAGAAGCTCGTCGGCATCAGTCTGGAAGGCAGTGTAGGATAATGCTGGATATCAAAGATCTTCATGTTGCCGTCGAGGGAAAGGAAATCCTCAAGGGGCTCTCTCTCCATGTTGGTGAAGGCGAGGTTCACGCCATCATGGGTCCGAACGGTTCCGGCAAGTCGACGCTGTCCTATGTTCTTGCGGGGCGTGAGGGCTATGAGATCACCTCCGGGTCGATCCGCTTCAAGGGTGACGACTTGACGCTCATGCCGCCTGAAGCTCGTGCGGCAAAGGGTGTATTCCTGGCCCTGCAGTATCCCGTCGAAATCCCAGGCGTCACGACGCTGAATTTCCTCAAGGCAGCACTGAATGCCCAGCGTCGGGCGCGCGGTGAGAGCGAGCTCGATGCGATGGCGGTGCTGCGTCTGGTGCGCGAAAAGGCACGCAGCCTCAATGTTTCAGAGGACATGCTCCGTCGGGCCCTCAACGTAGGCTTCTCCGGCGGTGAAAAGAAGCGCCTGGAGGTGCTGCAGATGGCTCTGTTCGAGCCAGGTCTGGCGATTCTGGATGAGACAGATTCCGGTCTTGACATCGATGCCCTGAAATTGGTGGCCGAAGGCGTCAATCAGCTGCGCGCGCCGGGACGTTCGATGCTGGTGATCACCCATTACCAGCGCCTGCTGGACTATATCGTACCGGACCGCGTCCACGTGCTTGCGCACGGCCGGATCGTGGCGGAAGGCGGCAAAGAGCTGGCGCTGGAGCTTGAAGCGAAGGGCTATGCCCACATCGTGAAGGATGCCGCATGAGAGCGGTAGAGGACTTTCTTCGCACGAGTAACCCGCCGGCTTCATGGATCGCCGCACGCGGTGAGGCGGCGCTCGAGCAGGTGCGGCGACAGGGGCTGCCACATCGCCGGCTGGAGGACTGGAAGTATAGCGACCTGCGCGAGGCGCTGAACATGGAGCGCGCCGCAGCGGTTGGCGATGGCGCTTCCAATCCCTTTACGGGCCTGGGCTTTGGCAGGGTGGAATTTGTCGACGGCGTTTCGGTGACAGGTTTCGAGCAGCTGCCAGTAGGGCTCGAAGCCGTGGATCTCCTTGCTGCAGGTCCCATGCCTGTGTGGGTCGAGACGCTGCTTGGAACGCTGGTGCGCGACGGACTGTCAGGTGCGGCACTTGCGCTGATGAGCGGCGGCGTCGCGCTGCGGGTACCTTCGGGCCTGGTCCTGGAAGATCCGATCGGACTCTTTTTCCGGTCCACTA
>JAGWRJ010000124.1 GCA_028869725.1 Alphaproteobacteria bacterium
GCGAGCGCCGCCGCCGGCCGAATGAGCCAAAAATTTGGTTCACCTCGCTGGAGTCCTTCGCGAAAGTCCTATCGGAGCCAAACCGCAAGCTGCTGCGGATTATTGACGAGCGGCATCCGTCGTCACTTGCCGAGCTGGAAGCTCTGACGGGCCGGAAAGTGAGCAATCTGTCGCGCACACTCAAGACCATGAGCCAATGTGGCTTGGTCAAGCTCGTCCCAGGCAAGCGTGGCTCCGTCGCACCTGAGGTATTGGTCCGGGAGGTTCAGATGGACCTTTCGATTGTGGGATAGCCGGTGCGGAATGCCCCCGCGCCGTCTCCTTCGCTATCCTGGGACGTGCCAGCAACCTGGGAGCGAGACTCATGGCTGTTCCGTGCCAATTGGCACTACATTTTTGGTTTTGAGGGTTGGTTAGGCGCGGGGATGGAGCGCGGGCAACGGCCGGCTAAGGCGCATTCGCTTGGGCAGGACGATGTCGGGGCGGCCCAGGAGGGCGGCATCCCACTTTCCGACCCCGCCCTAACCATTGTGAAAAAGATGAAGGCGTTGCCGGTGCCGGACGGCGAGGAACCTTCGTAGTTCGTGTTTCCGGGCGGCAAAGAGGGCAAGGGCCTCAGCAACGGCGCCATGCTCGCGCTGTGGAGGCGCATGAAGCGCACGGACATAAGGGTTTATGGCTTCCGCTCCACCGTGCGCGACTGGGCGGCGGAGAAAACCAACTATCCCCGTGAGATTGCGGAAACGACTCTCGCCCACGCCGTGGGGACAAAGTGGAAGCCGCCTATCGCCATGGCGATCTGTTCGAGAAGCGGCGGCAGTCAATGGCCGATTGGACGAAATACTGCGGCGGCTAACCTCGCCCGTTATGTGTGGGCCTTTGCCGTCAGTTCGATACCAAGCACCTTCATCACCGCAAGCGTGGTCTTTAGCGTCGGATTGCCGTTCTCGCTGAACGAACGATAAAGCTGCTCGCGCGAGAGGCCCGTATCCTTTGCGATTTGCGCCATTCCCTTAGCCCGCGCGACCACGCCCAGCGCGTGTGCGATATAGCCCGCGTCCTCGGTCTCGAACGCCTCCGCCATGAACGTCGCAACCGCCTTGTCCGAAGTCAGGTCTTCGGCAGGATCATAAGTCGTCAACTTCTTGGTCATGTCGCTCACTCCAACTCACGCAAAAGGCGCTTCGCCAACTTGATGTCCTTGGCCTGACTGCTCTTGTTACCGCCACAAAGCAGGAGAATCACTGTCTTGCCCCGCTTCTGGAAATAAATCCGATAGCCAGCGCCGTAATGGATACGCAATTCGCTGATGCCGTCGCCTACCGGCCCGCCATCTCCCGCGTGCCCATAAGCCAAGCGCTCCAACCGAGGCGCGATCAGCGCCCGCGTCCACTCGTTCTTGAGCGCCTCCGCTACTTGCGGAACGTCTCTGTCTGCTTCAGCTCGAACATGCGGAAATGTAGTTTATAGACTACATAAAGTCAAATGCCCGACACGGTGTTGTAGGTACGTTTGTAGGTCTACCGACAGCCGAAATATCTAAGGTATTGATCGTTACATAGATATTTCGCTCTTGTGGAGGACGGGGTGGGATTCACAGTTTGAGAGCCCTCAGCCTTAAGGCGTTGGTGACCACGCTGAACGAGGACAGCGCCATCGCCGCCGCGGCGATCTGCGGTGACAGGACAAGATGGAAGGCGGGATAGGCGACGCCGGCGGCGATGGGAACGCCTGCTGCGTTATAGACGAACGCGAATACGAGATTCTGGCGGATGTTGCGCATGACGCGGCGCGACAGGGTGCGCACCCGCACCAGACCTTCAAGATCGCCATGGAGCAGTGTGACGCCCGCGCTTTCAATGGCGACATCGGCGCCGGTGCCCATGGCGACGCCGATATCGGCAGCGGCCAGTGCCGGGGCATCGTTGACCCCGTCTCCCGCCATCGCCACCGTCCGGCCTTGCGCCTTGAGGTCCTGGACTACTTCTGCCTTGTCCGCTGGCAACACTTCGGCGCGAACCTCGTCGATGCCGAGCGTGCGGGCCACAGAAGCAGCGGTCTGGCGATTGTCGCCTGTGAGCATGACGATCCGCACGCCGTCCTTCTTCAATGCGGCAACTGCTGCAGAGGTTGAGGGTTTGATGGGATCGGTGACGGCAATGGCGCCGGCGAGCTCACCATCAAACGCGGCAAAGATGAGGGTTGCACCTTCGTCGCGGAGTACACGGGCATCAGTGGCAATGGCACTGAGGTCAATCCCGGCTTCGCTGAGGAGGCGCTCGTTTCCGACCTCAACCTTGGTGCCCGACACGATCCCGGTGACGCCCTTGCCGGCCGGCGCTTCGAACGCGCCGGGTTCTTCGAGAGCAAGTCCGCGCGCCGCTGCTGCGCGCACGATGGCCTCGGCAAGAGGATGTTCGCTGTTGCGCTCAAGGCTTGCGACGCGCGCCAGAAATGCGTCCTCGTTGATCCCTGGAGCGCACAGGATACGCGTGAGCCTGGGCGCGCCTTCGGTCAGCGTGCCGGTCTTGTCGACCACAAGGGTATCGATCTTTTCGAAGCGCTCCAGCGCGTCCGCACTTTTGATCAGGACGCCCGCCTGAGAACCTCTTCCCACTCCGACCATGATCGACATCGGTGTTGCAAGCCCGAGGGCGCACGGGCAGGCGACCATCAGAACCGAGACCGCGGCGAGGAGGGAATAGGCAAGGCGCGGTTCGGGCCCTATCAGTGCCCAGATGATGGCCGCGACGATGGCGATGCCGACGACGCTGGGAACAAACCAGGCTGAGACCCGATCGGCGACGCGCTGAATGGGCGCGCGGCTTCTCTGTGCTTCGGAGACCATCTGCACGATGCGTGCGAGGACGGTTTCGGCGCCGACCTTTTCCGCCTGCATGACGAAGCCTGTGGTCCGGTTGAGCGCACCGGCGATGACCTTGTCGCCTGGTTTCTTCTCGACCGGCATGGCTTCGCCGGTAAGCAGCGCTTCGTCGATGCTGGCGTGCCCCTCGACAATTTGCCCGTCCACGGGGATCTTCTCGCCGGGGCGCACGCGCAGGCGATCGCCGACATGAACGCTATCGAGCGGGACGTCTTCGTCGGTGCCATCCTCGCGCACCCGCCGCGCGGTTTTGGGTGCAAGGTTGAGGAGTGCCTTGATGGCACCGGAGGTGCGCGCGCGGGCCCTCAGCTCCAGCACCTGGCCCAGCAGCACCAGAACCGTGATCACCGCGGCCGCTTCGAAATAGACCGGAACTGTGCCGGCGGGAGTACGGAATTCGGGAGGAAAGACCTCTGGCGCCAGCACGGCCACCACGCTGTAGAGCCAGGCAACGCCTACCCCGATGGCGATGAGCGTGAACATGTTGAGGTGGCGGGTGACAAGAGATTTCCAGCCGCGGGCAAAGAAGGGCCAGCCGCTCCA
>JAGWRJ010000125.1 GCA_028869725.1 Alphaproteobacteria bacterium
CAGCCTTTCGAGGCCGCACACAAGAAATTCCGCATCATAGGTTTCAACTCAAAACCGCGGCGCACCTTGGACACCGCCTCAAACGGGTAGTCGGTCGCGTTTGGAGTTCAGTGTTCTGCAATGAGTTGGCGCGCCCTAGGGGAGTCGAACCCCTCTTGCAAGATTGAAAATCAGGGTAGTTGTTAGCATTTTCAATGCACTGACGAGATCTCAGGTGTCTAACCAACCCCCTGTTAAATCAGCAGGTAAGGATCAGAGCTGTCTAACCTCGCCCGCCCGCAGGGCCGAGATCGAAACACCTCCCGCCCATCGCCGTGTTCGCAAGCGGGAAACGATCCAATGTCCACGCTGACCGGTAGATGGCCCGTGAGACCGCAAATCAGCGGTTTTAATCGCAAGCTGTCGGTGGCAAGAAGATGGACTTGTACGTCAATATGACATACATTGTATGCCAATTTTAGAGTTCTGGAGTGATCGTCATGGCGCGCGAACGCGCGAAAATTGAGCGTAAGCCGCGCAACCGAGACGAGCGGCTCGGCTTTCGGCTCGATGAAGAATCTAAGGATTTGATCGAACAAGCTGCCAGCCTGTCCAGGCGCAAGGTGAGCGATTTCTGCGTCACGGCGCTGCTCGATACTGCACGGCGGGTCATCGCTGAGCATGAGACACTGGCGTTGTCAGCTCGTGACCGTAAGGCATTCTTTGATACGCTCATGCATCCGCCGGAGCCTAGCAAACGACTTCAACGCGCGCTGGCCGAGCACAAGCGGCGGGTGGGGTCGTAAAGATGCCTGGGTCCCGGCCTGATCTAAGGATCGAGGCCCTCGCGGAGCATCACGACCGAAGCACATTTTCCTGCGGGATCGATAGTCTCGATCAGTATTTCCGGGATCAGGCAGGCCAGGACGTCCGTCGTAAGGCAAATGGCGTATTTGTACTTGTCGAACCGAAGCAGCCAAGCATGGTGCTTGGCTACTATACTCTTTGCGGCACGCAAGCACGTCCCTCGCTATCCACTAGTAGCGGCGATCCTCGTCGGACGGCTAGCAATATCGGCAACCCGGCAAGGACAGCGCCTCGGTGCGATACTGATCGCCGATGCCGTGCGTCGCACCTACGCCAGCGCCTCCACCATTGGCGCATCGATGATGGTCGTGGATGCAATCAATGAGCGCGCCGCAACTTTCTATGAAGCCAACGGCTTCGTGCGATTGCCCGACTCTCTGCGCCTTGTGCTGCCCATGAGTGTTATAAAGCGGATGATAGAAACGTGAGGGTGCTATCGTCACTCGAATTCAATTCCGGTCGCGTCCGAGCAAATCCCAGCTGTATTCGCTTCCAGCCCAAAATTGTCAAAATGCCAGATATCAAGACCGTGAGTGTCTAGCCTTCGCGCCTTCGACCACAAGCCATTGAAAACACTTGGCGCGCCCTAGGGGAGTCGAACCCCTCTTGCAAGATTGAAAATCAGGGTAATTGTTAGCATTTTCAATGCACAGACGAGATCTCAGGTGTCTAACCAACCCCTGTTAAATCAGCAGGTAAGGATCGGAGCTGTCTAACCTTGCCCGCCCGCAGGGCCGAGATCGACACACCTCCCGCTCATCGCCGTGTTCGCAAGCGGGAAACGATCCAATGTCCATGCTGACCGGTAGATGGCCCGTGCGAGCGCAAATCAGCGTTTTTAATCGCAAGCTTGAAGTACCCGCCCATTCATAGTAGGTTATTTCACTACATTTAGAGGTTGATATGGAAAAGGCTGTGTCCGCGGCAGATGCCAACCGCAAGTTCTCCCTTCTTCTGCGAGGGGTGCGTGAAGGCCACAGCTACGTCGTGACGAGCCACGGCAAGCCCGTTGCCCGTCTTATCCCCGCTGGCAAACATGAAGGCGTGGCGGCAAGTGCACGCCACGCCCTGCTGGCGCGCCTCGAAAAGCAACCCGTCCTTCACACAGGAAGATGGACACGGGATGAACTCTACGAGGACGATCGGTGAAGGTCGCTCTCGACACAAACATCCTCGCCTACGCAGAAGGCATAAACGGGACCGAGAAACGCCAGGCTGCTCTGGCGGTCATTCGAACGCTTCCCCAAGAAGCTGGCGTCATCCCGGTCCAGGCACTTGGGGAGCTTTTCAACGTGCTTGTGCGCAAAGCGGGAAAGTCGCGCCGCAGTGCATGCGATGCATTACTGAGCTGGCGCGATAGCTTTTCCGTTGTCGAAACGTCTCCAGAGATCATGTTGGCCGCAGCCGAGCTCGCGACAACTCATCAACTCGGTATATGGGACGCAGTCATCTTCTCGGCTGCCGCTCATGCCGGGTGCCGCCTGCTTCTGTCAGAAGACCTCCAGGACGGCTTCACTTGGGCAGGAGTGACTGTGGTTGATCCATTTGCATCAGAGCCACATCTCCTCTTGCGCGCACTACTGGCAGACGACTCCAAATAGGTTGTTATTCGAGCAAGACCGCGTGACTAACTTAAAATGAGGATAGTGGAGGAAATGCCAACATGCAGGACTGGGCGGAATGGCACCGAGACTACGATGACCCAAGTTCTCTGCTGTCGCGCCGATTGGAACTCGTGCAGGGACATCTGCGCTCTGAACTAGATGTCCTCCCTGCCGGAGACATACGACTGATAAGCCTCTGCGCGGGACAAGGCCGGGACGTGATCGGCGTCCTGGCCGTGCATCCGCGTGGGCGCGAAGTAAGTGCGCGGCTAATCGAACTGGACGCGCGAAACGTCGCGGTGGCAAAGCGCTTGGCTCATGAAGCTGGGTTAGACGACGTTGAGATACTGCAGGCCGATGCCGGAATCACCGATACCTGCGTGGGTGCGGTCCCCGCCCAGATCGTTATGGTCTGCGGTATCTTCGGTAACATCTCCGACAGGCAGATCCACGGCACGGTGACAGCCCTACCTAGCCTATGCGCGCCCGGCGCGCTGGTCCTCTGGACCCGGCATCGCATGCCACCTGATCTGACCCCAAAGATCAGGTCATGGTTCAGCGAGATTGGCTTCCGTGAGGAGGCTTTCGACATCAGTCAAGACGGCTTCATGTCGGTGGGAGCGCACCGGCTGACAGGCGAGCCCGCCGCGCTCGTTCCCGGCCAACGGCTGTTCACCTTCGTATCGAAGATCTGAGTCATCGTCTCGCTATGAGCACGTTCTCAGGCATCTCCCACGTCCAGCCAGAAAATTGTGAAAATGCCAAATATCAAGGCCAGGAGTGACTAACCTTCGCGTCCCGCCCTGCATGTTCTTGAATCCATTGGCGCGCCCTAGGGGAGTCGAACCCCTCTTGCAAGATTGAAAATCTTGAGTCCTAACCGATAGACGAAGGGCGCAGGCCAGCGGCGCTTGGGCGCCGTACTTTGGAGGGGGCGCTATAGCCGTCCCTTTTTCCTATTGCAAGGCCTCTCAGGCTTGGGCCGGCGCGGCGTCTTCAATCTGGACCTGAAGCTGACGCCGCCCATTCCATTCGTCTGCCCTGAGCCGGCCGGCGATGTGGACAGACGTGCCACGAGCAGCCAGCAGGCCCTGCCCCAGGTCCGTGCCGGCAGCACGGAACGCGATTGCGTCAAGCCGTGTCCCGCCCGCCCCGGAAAGTCGAATTTTCAGGTGCCCCTGCCCAACCCAATCGGCATAGGAAATTCTCAGATCGGCGATAGCCACCACCGGCTCAGGATTGCCCGCGCCGAAGGGACCTATGCGCTCAAGCTCATCGACAAGCTCTTCGCGACAAGCCGAAGCGGCAAGGACGGCGTCGAGTTCAAGTTTCGACACAGTGTTGGAGCCTACGCCACAGGTGGCAAAATGCTCCAGCAGAAACATCCGCAACCCCTCAACCTGTCCAGCCGACAGCGAAAACCCGGCGGCCATCGCGTGCCCTCCGCCGCCGGCAATCAGGCCACGGCTGGCCGCTTGCCGAATCACCTCTCCGATATCGCAGCCGGCAATCGAACGCGCAGACCCGCGCCCCTCCCCACCCATCAGTCCGGCGACAAAGGATGGCTTCATAAAGCGGTCCTTGAGGCGCCCGGCGACGATGCCTACCACACCGGGATGCCAGCCTTGTTCTGCGAGGAGGATGAACGGCTGGTTATGCTGGAGCTCGGCCAGCGCCACTGCCTCCTCCAGGATCATCGCCTCGATGGCCTGACGTTCGCGATTATGTCGGTCGAGCTGCCCAGCCAGAGGACGCGCCGCTCCCAGACCTGCTGCTGTAAGAAGGTCGTACCCAAGATCGCATTGGCCCACCCGCCCACCCGCGTTGATGCGCGGACCAAGCACATAGCCGAGTGCATAGGTGCCAAATGGCGCGCGCACCTTCGCCACGTCGCAGAGTGCGGCAAGCCCTGGCCGCGTCCGGGTCGACAGACGTAATAGTCCCTGACGGACAAAGGCACGATTGACGCCAATCAGTGGTACCACATCGCAGACCGTGGCAAGCGCCACAAGGTCGATGAGGCCCATCAGATCAGGCTCTTTGATGCCCTCGGCGGCATACCAGCCCTGGGCACGTAGCTGCCGGTTGAGCGCCACGACAAACAAAAAACTCACCCCTGCTGCACAGAGATAACCAAGCTGGGCACGATCATCATCACGATTGGGATTGACATGCGCATGCGCAGGCACCGATGCATCGCTGGCATGATGGTCCAGTACTACCACGTCGAGCCCCGCAGCGCGGGCATCAGCCAAAGCTCCATGTGCGCCGGCACCGCAATCGACAGTAATTACCAGCCCGGCACCTTCGGCCTTGAGCGTACGCAACGCCTGCGTGTTGGGCCCATAGCCCTCACGCAGGCGATCTGGGATGTAGACCCGCGCCGGCCTGCCCAGATCGCGCAGAAAGAGGCTGAGCAACGCTGCAGAGCAGGAGCCATCGACGTCATAATCGCCAAAAATCGCGATCGCTTCGTCCTGTTCGAGTGCCACAACCGTACGTGCGACCGCCCGTTCCATGTCGGTTAGGACCAGCGGATCGGGCAGCAATCTTTTGAGCGTCGGCTGCAAAAGATCGGCAAGCATGTCAGGATTGGCCCCACGACCAGCCAGGAGCTGGGTGAGCACCGGTGACAGGGGCGCCGCATCGCTCAGCGCGCGGGTGTTGCGCGGATCCGACGGGCGCACGGACCAAGCCCGTCCCGAAAATGAACGGCTAACCTGCAAGGCGCCTGCGCCATCTGTTGCTGGCTCAAATCCCATCGTACGTCCGATGGCGCGTGCGTACGTAGCGAGCC
>JAGWRJ010000126.1 GCA_028869725.1 Alphaproteobacteria bacterium
CTGTTCTGGATGGCGTCGACCGGTCTGCTTGAGCGCGCCATGAGCATGCCCATGGGAGGACCTTACGGACTGACTGCGCTCATTGAAGGACTGACCCTGCTCGCCGCCTTGAAGTTCGTGGGCGCGGTGGCTCCCTATTCCGATGTGTGGCCCGAATATGGCCGCTATCGCAACTGGGTTGCCGGGGGACTTGGCACACTTTCGCTCCTTGCCCTTCTGGGCGCACCTGGCGCCGCGCTTGCCATCAGCGCGGTTACCGTGGCCGGGGCGGCACTGCTCTCAGCCTACCTCGTGCGTCGGGGCGCCGGGGGGCTGCAGGCTGCACGCGTTCTTGCGCCCAGTGCAGCGGTTTTTGCCTTGGTGGAAATGGCCGCGGCTCTGGCCGCGTTCGGCTTTTTTCACGGTAATCCTCTGGCCTCCAAGATCATTGGTGGTTTTGCCGCTGCCGGCGCGGTGCTGGTGGCGCTGGCGGTGGCTTCGGGCGAGGGACTTGGCCTGTTTGACGGTCCCTCACAGCGACTGCAGTTTGCCGGGACGCCGGCAGGGGATGCGAGTGGACCGCAGCCGGAACTTTCGGCCGCCATCGGCGCCTCGCATCAGGGTGTCTATGAACTCGACTTTTCGTCGGACACGCTGAGGCTGTCGGCGTACGCCGCGATCCTGCTCGGCCTGCCAGAGAAACCTCTTGTGCTCGGCCATCCCGGCTTTCTGTCACGGATCCATCCTGATGATCGGCTCACTTACAAACAGGCGCTGAGCAGTTATCGCGCTCATCCGGGCCTTGCATTCCGCATCGAATTCCGCGTCCGCAACGAGGGCGGGCGCTATGCCTGGCTCGAGCTGCGCGCCAGCATGCAAGGTCGAGGCGATCGGGCCGACACCTGCCTCGGTCTGATTGCCGACGTGACGGCGCGCAAGGAAAGTGAAGCTGCCTCCTTTGACCGCTCCCTGCGCGATGGCCTGACAGGCCTTGGCAACCGGGTGGCGCTGATGGGGGCTGTCGAGCGCCTCGGCCGTCAACCACGCAAGGCGGTGCTAGCCGTGCTCGACATCGATCGCTTCAAGACCATCCATGGCAGCCTCGGCGATGCAGGTGGCGATGCTGTTCTGCGCCATGTCGCCGAGCGGCTGGTCCGCCGCTATGCCAGTACCGCAGAGATCTTCCGTGCTGGCGGTGATGCGTTTGCACTGCTGTTCAAGACGCGCGGCGCAGAGGCCGACCAGATCGGAGCCGAACTGGTCGAATTATGTAGCGCTGCGCTGACCGAAAACGGACGGCGGATTTTTGCCCCCGCCAGTATTGGCGTCGCACGTGGCGCTGACTGTGCAGAGCCGATCGATCTGATCAGCAATGCCGAACTGGCGCTGCGCCTGGCCAAACGCGCGGGCGGAGGTTGTGCGCGGGTCTATTCGCCAGACATGGATGGCAGTGTCCCGGCCGATGCGGTCCGTCTTGAAGCAGAGCTGCGGCGCGCTCTTGAGGATGGCCAGATCGATCTCTTCTATCAGCCGATTCTGCATCTTCCCACGCGTACGGTCGCCGGCTTTGAAGCGCTGATGCGCTGGCACCATCCGGAACGGGGCATGATCTGGCCCTCTGACTTTGTCGCGCATTGCGAGGAGAGCGGTCTTATCGTCACCCTCGGCCGGTTTGCCATAGAGCGCGCGGTGGAAGACCTCGCGCGCTGGCAGCGTCAGTTTCCGGTTGAGCCTGCACTCTTTGTCAGCGTCAACGTCTCGCGCCGCCAGCTGCTCGACGATCGCCTGGCGCAGGTGGTGGCAACAGCGCTCTCGCGTCACCAGCTGGCAGCAGGGTCGCTGTGCCTTGAAATAACCGAAAGCGCGATAGCTGCGGTTGCTGCCGACACACCGGTACTTGCGGAGCTGAAGCAGGCGGGAGCCGTCCTTGCCATCGACGATTTCGGGACTGGGCTTTCCAATCTCAGTCAGCTGAGTTCATTGCCCGTAGACGCGCTGAAGATCGACCGCAGCTTTCTGACTCGCGGCGCCGCAGGCAAGGATGCGGACGTCATCCTTGCCTCGATCATTCGGATGGCAACGGAATTAAATCGCTATGTGGTGGTGGAAGGGGTCGAGCAGGACGAGGAGGTGGACCGCTTGAGCCAGATGGGCTGCCGCCTGGCGCAGGGCTTCCTGTTCAGTTCTGCCATGCCTGCGGCCGAAGTCCAGAATTTCGTTGCGCTGCATCGGCCCGATCACGCACATGCGCAGCCTGCCGATGATTAAGCCCGTCCGTTCAGGGCGCTGAGCCCCGACATGTCGATACCCAGTTTGCCGAGCGCCGCGGACCAGATGTCCTCATGCGGGGTTTCGAACAGCAGGGTGTCATCGGCGTCGCAATGGATCCAGGCATTGGCCCTGATCTCGTCCTCGATCTGTCCCTCGCGCCAGCCTGCATATCCCAATGCAAACAGCGCCTGGTGCGGGCCTTCTCCAGCCGCAAGTGCCCGCAGGATGTCCAGCGTCGCGGTCAGAGAAATGGTTTCGGTGATGGGCAGTGTCGAATCATCGCTTTCGTAGTCGGATGAGTGCAGAACGAAGCCCCGTCCGGTATCCATGGGTCCACCAAGCAGGATCGGAAAATCGGGGGTGGCCGGGGTTGTCATCAGTTCGAGCCGGCTGGCCAGTTCACGAAAAGTGAGCCCCTCAATCGGGCGGTTGATGCAAAGGCCCATGGCGCCGGTCTCAAGTGAATGGGCGCACATGAAAATGACGCTTTTTTCAAACCGTTCGTCGCCCATACCGGGCAGGGCGATCAGCAGCTTGCCTTCAAGGAAGCTCTCGCCCTGGATTGCCGTTGTTGCACGTCCTACCATGGCTCAAACCTAACACGGCCGCAGATTGCCGCCAGCGAAACTTGCATGCTGAGCGCCCGGCGGAACAAAGCGGCAGCTGCGGGCTTTCGCCGGCAGGGCGGCTGGGTTACAAGCGCAGGTCCGGGCATTTGTTAATCCCAAAAGGAGCACCAGAATGACCATCAAAGTGGGCGACAAACTTCCGAGTGCAACCCTCCTCGAAATGAAGAACGGTTCGCCAACACCGATCAAATCCGACGATTTCTTCGCCGGCAAGAAGGTGGCGGTGTTCGCGCTGCCGGGCGCCTTTACGCCGACCTGTTCGGCCAAGCATCTGCCCGGATTTGTGCAGCATGCGGATGAGCTCAGGAAAAAGGGCATCGACGCCATCGCCTGTATCTCGGTCAATGATGCCTTCGTGATGGGCGCCTGGGGTAAGGACCAGGGCGTTGGTGAGAAGGTTCACATGCTGGCAGACGGCAACGGCGAATTCACCCGCAAGGTCGGGCTCACCCTCGATGGCAGCAAATTCGGCATGGGCGAGCGCAGCCAGCGCTACGCGATGGTCGTGGACAACGGCGTCGTCAAACAGCTCAATGTCGAAGAGCCTGGCGCTTTCGAGGTATCGAGCGCCGAATACATGTTGAAGCACCTCTGACGGCATGCGCCGCCGCGGGACGGGCCCAGCCCGTCCCTTGCGGTGCCGGCCGCGGGCCGTATCCCTTTGAGCCGCAGCAGTGCCGCCCCGTTAGCGGGGTATGGCGGCTCTGGCCAGTGCGTCGGCGCGCTCGTTTTCGACATGGTTATTGTGGCCGCGAACCCAGCGCCACTCGATCTGATGGTGGCGGGCCAGTTCGTCGAGCTCACGCCAGAGATCTTCGTTCTTCACGGGTTTGTTGTCGGCGGTCTTCCAGCCCCGGGCCTTCCAGCGCGGCAGCCACTGGGTGATGCCATCGAGCAGATAGCGGGAATCCGTATGGAGGACGACCTGGCTGGGCTGCAGAAGTGCCGACAGGGCTCTGATTGCAGCCAGCATTTCCATGCGGTTGTTGGTGGTCAGGCGCTCGCCACCGCTGATTTCCTTTTCCCGTGTACCGGCGCGCAGGATCGCGGCCCAGCCTCCGGGCCCGGGGTTTCCCGA
>JAGWRJ010000127.1 GCA_028869725.1 Alphaproteobacteria bacterium
TCCCGAAGTGATCGACATTTGCCGCACCCACCGCCGCGATTACTTTCACAGCTATACGTACACGATTCCGACGAAGCTGACGCTGGGCCCGCACGTCTTGAAACTGACGGTCGAAGACCTCCTCAGTAGACGCGTCGCGACGTACACGCTGAACTTCATGGCGAAGTGACCGAAACTCACTGCTACGTCTTGAAAAAGCCCTTTGGATACGGCAGCACGGTCGGCAGATCGTCGCGAACCCCCATGCCGCACAGTTCGGCGCCTGCGTAGTGTACGATGCCGTGCAGGCGTCCCATGATCCAGCCATCGTATTCACTGCGCAGGATTCTTTCGCCCACCGGCCGGCCCCAGATGTCGGAGAGCTCGGCGATCGGGTCTCCCTTCTTGACGATGTCTCCCGCATCGACGAGATGTCGGACGATACACGCGATCGGGAGCCGCGGGGTGCCCCGCCGTCGGCACGGGTAGCCCAGATCGACGACTTTGATTCCGGTAATCGGCTCCATATCCCCCTCGAGCATTCCCGCCCAGCGGAGCACGTTCTTGAGCCCGGTCTGACAGGCGGCAACTATTTTGGGATCGGGCATGTGGCCGGTCCCCAGTTCCATCGTGAGCGCGGGAATGCGCGCCACGTTGACGGCCGCTCCCGTCGTCGAGCGGTGCAGCTTGTCGTCGAAGTAGGCTTCGCAGGCCATTTCGCGCAACACCGAATGTCCATAAGCCTGGCACATCTCGCCGATGCGAGCGTCGAGCTTTTCGGCCTGGGCCCGGGCCGCCTTGGCGGCGGCGGCCGTGCCGTCGTCGCGGTAGTAGACGCGGTCCCGGTAAACCATCGACACCGAGCCGGTCCAGGTATTGTGCAGGTCGATCCAGAAATCGGCCGTGTTCCGGACCTCGCCGAATAATCGCGTGTACCCCAGTTCCAGCGCCGACGGCAGATCGCGGTCGGGATCGAAGGGTTTCGGGGGCCTGCCATCGGGATAGAGCCTGTTTGGATCGCCGCGATGGTAATAGGCCTCGCGCTGCATGGTTCGAAGCGCGGCGGGGTTCAAGGCGGGAATGCAGATGATCGTGCCGTGCAGAGCGCG
The DNA here is from genome assembly GCA_028869725.1 of Alphaproteobacteria bacterium. Lineage (GTDB taxonomy): Bacteria > Pseudomonadota > Alphaproteobacteria > Micropepsales > Micropepsaceae > Rhizomicrobium. The sequence goes on from JAGWRJ010000127.1 coordinate 1,089, forward strand.
TGCCAGTTCCCGCGTTATCAGCAAATGCAGCACTTGCAGGCCGGCGTGTTCGTTGCCGTGAATGCCGGCCGTCAACCAGAACGTCGGACCGCGCGAATCCCCCTGGGCGATGACGACCGGCAATTGCTCGACGCCGCCGATGGGATGTTCCAGCAGATTGTAGGTTCCATAGCTGATTCGGCCGGGCGAGGCTTTGGCGGTTCCTAGGGATATTGGCATGGAATGCAGGCGGGGTGTCGCGGGTGGTTCAAAGGATAGTCCGTATGGTAGCGGCGTGCGCCACGAGAGTAAAATGTAGTAGGTCAGGCTCTCCAGCCTGACACGAGCGCAATTCAAATTATGGCCACACGGCATGCGCCGCCGGTGCCGTATAAGTCGTATAGGTCCTGTACGTCTTATATGACTTGTTGATCTTTCTGGCGCGCGCTGTCAGGCTGGAAAGCGCTGGAAAGCCTGACGGACATTGCACCACGTGCTGCAATTCACAAAAATGGAACATGTCGATCGGGCCCGCTCGACTGTTCGCGAGATCCATATAACTTGAGGAGAGCATAGCCGATGGCCGAGCGCCAATTGGGGCCCTTTTTGCTGGGGCAGAAGCTGGGGGGCGGAGGCATGGGGGTGGTCTATCGCGCCACCTACACCAAGACCGGCCAGACGGTGGCGCTCAAGCTGCTGTCGGCCGAGCTGTCGAGCAAGCCGCGGCTGGTGGCCCGCTTCGAACGTGAACTGGAGATTCTCAAAAAGCTCAAGCACGCCAATATCGTCCCCTGTTACGGCGGAGGGAA
>JAGWRJ010000128.1 GCA_028869725.1 Alphaproteobacteria bacterium
GCAGGAAGCGATCAGCCTGGACCGGCACATCCCAGAAGCCAGGCTGCACACTCATCGGCTCTGCCAGACGAGCCGGCTCGACATTGAATAATTCCACACCGCACCCATGACCGCACCGGCAAATCCTGCGAGCCACCATTTGGGCTCCTGGGCGAACAACCATTCGGCGACGCCAATATTGGCGATCGCCCCTGCCGTGCTGATCAGGCAAAACCCTGCAAAGCCCCGCACCATCTGCCAGCCTCTAAGGCGTCGGTCACGCCAGGTCAGAAGGTTGTTCAGAACATAGTTGTTGGTGATGGCCATACCGGTCGCGAAGAGCTGCGCTGGTGCAAAATGATTGCCATCGAAAGCGAGATAACCGAGGAGCGCTAGCATATGCACGCCAAGCCCGGTGGTGCCGACGAGCGCATAGACCAGGAAGCGAGGTGTGACGACGCCAAAACTCAATTTACTGAGGACAAGTCCGGCAAATTCGATCGCCGTGCGGGTATCGAATTTGCTCTCTCCGGCCTGGCGCGGACGAAAGCGGTAGGGGACTTCCGCTATCCGCAATCGCGAACCTGCCGTTGCGACAATGTCGAGCAGGATCTTGAAACCATCGGCGCAAAGATCATCCGCATGGGCTTCGACGATCTCACGCCGCAGCATGAAAAAGCCGCTCATCGGGTCCGTCAGATGCATGGACAGAAGCCGTTGAACGCTCGCATTGGCTATCCGGCTCAGCTGACCGCGCCGCGCGTTTGCCAGCCCTTCGGCGCCGGCCCCCTCGCCTGCGTACCTCGTGGCGGCCACGAGATCGATCTCTCCACTTTCCAGCTGCTCCAGCATGCGCGGCAGCAACGTCTCATCATGCTGAAGATCCGCGTCCATCACCGCCACAAAAGGCGCCGCCGAAGACAGAATGCCCTCAATACAGGCCCCAGCCAGACCACGGCGGCCCACTCTGCGAATGCATCGCACCCGCTGATCCTGTGAGGCTATGGTCTTCGCGCGCTCAGCCGTATGGTCTGCCGAATCGTCATCGACAAAGATGATTTCCCACCGATGCCCAGAGAGGGCGTCCTCTACCCTTTCGACGAGAACTGCGACGTTTTCGGCCTCGCAAAAGGTAGGCACCACGATGGACAGTTCGACGACCGCCTGTGATGCCGGGACCTTGAGCGAGTGTAGCGGCGCAGATTCGCCCACCGCGAGAACAGAATCCATCGATTTTGAAACCAAAGGCTGCAGGGACATGACCACCGGGGGACCCAACGGACCGGGCCGGAAATTGAGTGGAGCTGAGCCCTCGCGTCAAGATTGGCAATCTGTATATTTGCCGGACACGGGGCTGCTGCTCATATCACGAGGCTCCGCGACCGGGAATCGCCATGATCGTACTTTTGGTGGAAGACGATGCCGAAACAGCCGCTTATATCAAGCGGAGCCTGAAGGAACACGGTCACGTCGTCAACCATGCCGCCACCGGGCGCGAGGGCCTTCTCCTCGCGACACAATCGCAACACGACGTGCTCATTGTTGATCGTATGTTGCCGGGCATGGATGGCCTCGCCCTGGTCAAGACCCTGCGCGGCGCTGGACAAGCAACCCCCACCCTGATGCTGACCACGCTATCGGGGATTGATGATCGCGTCGAAGGCCTGAACGCCGGTGCCGACGACTATCTTGTCAAGCCGTTCGCCTTTTCAGAGTTACTGGCACGGCTCAACGCCCTGGCCCGCCGCCCGCCTCCGGCGCAGGTGCAGACCACCCTGCAGGTGGGTGACCTGAAGATTGACCTGCTCAAGCGTAGGGTGACACGGGGCTCGGAGCTGATCGAACTGCAGCCCCGGGAGTTTCAGCTGCTGGAATTTCTGATGCGCCATGCCGATCAGATCGTGACACGCACCATGCTGCTCGAAGGGGTCTGGGAGTTTCATTTCGATCCGAAGACCAATGTTGTAGAGACCCACATCAGTCGCCTGCGTTCAAAGGTCGATCGCGGCCGGCAACCGGAACTCATTCAAACCATTCGAGGTGCGGGGTACTGTTTACGTGCACCAGCCTAGACTTTTCCGCTCAGCAAGCTTCAAGCTCGCAGCACTTTACGTCGTTCTGTTCGCCGTGTCGGTCACCGTTCTGGCGGCCGTTGTCTATGTTATCTCGACTACCGCGCTTGATCGGCAGACGAGAGTGCGGATCTACTCCGAAGCACGCGAACTGGCGGCGGATTATCACACCGGCGGCATGAAAAAGATGATGACCGATATCCGGGCGCGCCAGCTCGGACGTCTGGTGGGTGGGCTTGACTATACGGTCTTTGACGGGCGGGGCGTACGTGTCTACGGCACTCTGCCTCATCCGGCTGCCCGACCGGGGTGGAACCACATGCAAGGCCCCCCCGATGGCGACGAAGAGCCAGGCCATCTCGAGCAGCTGATCGTGTATGCCATCCCGCTGGGTCACGAGGGTTGGCTGATGGTCGGCGACGACATCGGCAAGGTACAGCGGGTCGGACGCCTCATCATGACCACTTTTGGCTGGGCGCTACTGGTCATGCTGACACTGGCTGTAGGCGGCGGAATGGCACTCAGTGCGGCCTTTCTTGGCCGCATCGACTCCATCACGCGCACGGCGGAAGCCATCATCGGCGGTGACATACGCCGGCGTATGCCGCTGCGCGGGATTGACGATGACATAGATCGGCTGTCGACGACACTCAATCGCATGCTCGATCGTATCAGCGGACTGATGGAAACGCTCCATCAGGTGTCAAGTGATATTGCTCACGATCTGCGCACCCCCTTAAGTCGTATGCGCCATATCCTGGATGAGGCGCGTAATACTGCGATGAGCACCGACGAGTACGCCGTGGCAGTAGACCGTGCGCTCAGCGAAGCCGACGCAATTCTGGAAACGTTCGCAGCGATCTTGCGCATCGCGCAAATCGAGTCGGGAAGCCGACGGGCCAATTTTCAGTCGGTGGATCTCACTCTTCTGACACATTCTCTGACCCAGACCTACGGACCGGTGGCTGAAGACGC
>JAGWRJ010000129.1 GCA_028869725.1 Alphaproteobacteria bacterium
CTGTCGGTCGCGGCGCAAGAGCGTGCCACTTTCGTGGCGTGGCGTGGTGTGGCCCGCGAAATGTCGATCGCGGACCAGTGGCCCGCGATGGGAGGCGGAATTAGGCTGTTCTTGATAGGGCCGCGGTTAGGAGACGACGGCGCATAAGAACGCCTCGGTACGAAGTTGGCGCTTCGCGCCGAGGCTTGACCTTCGGGAGTCGAATCTCCCTTGGGCCCGCCTTCAGAGTATCTCGGTTCTCCGCCTGAGCAAGCTCCCGCGCCATGTTGTCGGCAGCGTCGCTGCCTGTTGAAAGGCTGTCAGCGGCCCTTCCATCCCACACATCCTTTATCCCGTTATTGCAGCGAAGCCTGCACGGAAGAAGCCCGCCGTTGGTCCCAGTGGCGAGCCAACCGACGGTATCGCGCCAGCGAGCAAGGCCGACAACGCCGCCGTGAACAGTCGCGACGCTGGCGAGCATCGGCGCGCCAGCGCCGAGAAGCGGCTTGTCCAACGGCGAGCGAGGGCTATCAGAAGGAACCGCCGGGCGAGGAATTTTGTTGCTCGCGGCCCGGCTGCTATGAGCAGTTCAGCCGCAGCCGCCGGTCACCACTGAAGAAGTTTTGCAGCTTCTTGTGCCGTCAAGCTTTGCGTCGAGTCCTCGAGCGCGAAAGACGCTGGCGGCGGCGCTGCTGCTTGAGCCACGCCGCCCCCCGTCCCCGCCCCGCTTGCCGGCTCCGTCCTTAAGCCGCGCATATTGCCGTGTTCTGTTTGCGAGTCGTATCGTCACACACCGCGGGCAAGACGGGTTCCCAAGAAGGACGGGGAAGAGGCTTCTTTTTCCTTTGGGAGGCGATGACGATGTCGGACGTGGTTGAATCTCGGCAGTTGGCCCTCGGTGAATTGGATGAGCGGTACTCCGGCCTGCGTCTACAGGCGACGGCGGATGCCCGCCAGGCGATGATCCAGTCTCTGCGCCGTTACGGCCAGCTTTCACCTGTGGTCGTTTGGCTGACAGGCGGGGCCTGGGTGTTGATCGACGGCTTCAAGCGTTTGGAAGCGGCGCGTCACTTGCCGGAGCTGGCGACGCTCGCCGCCCGGACGATCGAGGTCGACGTGCGGACGGCGAAAGCGGCTGTCTATGGAATGAACCAATGGAACCGCCGCCTTCACCTGCTGGAGGAAGCGTGGATCGTCAGCTCCTTGGTGCGCGAAGAAGGGCTGACGCAACCCGAGGCCGCCCAACTGCTGGGCCACAACAAGAGCTGGATCAGCCGGCGGCTGGCGCTGTTGGAGAGGCTCTGTCCGTCGGCCAGAAACGACTTGGCCCTGGGACTGCTCAGTCCGTCGATGGCCCGCCAGTTGACGCGGTTGCCCGTGGGCAACCAGGAAGCCCTGTTGGCAGCCATTCGCCGAGACGATCTCTCCGTTCTGGAAGTCAAGCAGGTGGTGGATCTGCTCTTGGGCTGCACCAGCCGCGAACAGATCGAGTTTGTGCTGTTGAAACCGCGGCCGGCGGCCCGCGAGGCGAACGGCGGCCTGGTCCGCGGTTACGACCCGCGGCTGAGCGTCGCCGGCAATCGTATCAGTCGCCGTCTCGGATCGCTGTTGGACAGCTTGGCGCGCATGGAGAACTGGCTGCGTCACTCGGGCCGCGCCGAGTTGTCGCAACGGGACGGCCACTTTCTGCGCGGCGGATTTGAACGACTGGGGCGTGATGCACGATCGGTGGCGGACTTAAGCGAGGCCTTGGCAGGAGGACTACATGAGCGGTCTTAGCCAAGCAGTGGTCCATGAAATCGTGCATCGACACTCGCTCGGGCAGTCGGTGCGCGGCATCGCCCGAACGCTGAACCTCTCGCGAGGCGTTGTACAGCGGATCCTGGACAAACACGCCGCCGACAGGGAACAGGGACCGCCCCCTCCGGACATGCCGCGGCGGCGTGCTTCGCGCGGCAGCGCGGTGGATGCCTACCAGGAAGCGATCACCGTCTTCCTCAAACGCTATCCGAACATGACCGCCGTGCGTCTGTTGGAAGAACTCCGCGCCTTAGGCTACCAAGGCGGCTATACGGTGTTGCGCCAGCGCGTCAAAGAACTGCGTTGCCAGACGAGCGCGCCGCTGGTCCAACGGTTTGAGACGGCGCCGGGTGTGCAAGCCCAGATGGATTGGGCCGTCTACGCGATCGATTTTTCCAGCGAGGGCCGCCGCCGCGTCAATCTGTTCAGCTACGTGCTCGGCTATTCGCGCCGCCAGTACCTGCGGTTCACCGAGAGCCAGGATTTCGAGACTTTGTTGCGCGAGCACGTGCGGGCCTTCGAACACCTGGGCGGCGTGGCCGCCACCTGCCTGTACGACAACATGAAGACCGTGGTCGATCGTTGGGAAGGCGGCGAGCCGGTTTACAACGTGCGTTTCC